>SXOW01000417.1 GCA_005778315.1 Acidobacteriota bacterium | reverse complement strand
CTCGTCGGCCGAGATGCCTGTCCAGCAATGCCCGTGGCCCGGTCCGTAGGCCACCCGGGCGCCGAATGTCGGCCTCCGAGCCAGGAAGCGGTCGAAGAGCCGCACGGCACCGTCGAGAAAATAGTCATCCTTGTCGCCCACCCAGATGTTGAGCTTGCCATCTAGTTTTGGCGCCAATGTGTCCCAGTGTTGCTCCAGTTGCAGGCGCAGGTCGTAGCGCTCCCAATGCCTGGCGACGAGGGGATCGATGCGCCCCGTCTCCGGGTCCCAGAGCGGCACCGGCCGGCCGTCGGCGCCGCGCGGGCCGTAGGCAGCGTTCCATGCGCCCCACTGCAGGCCGGAGGTGGTCCAGCTGCCGCCGTGACCCAGAACATTTTCCATCTGGACCTCGTGACGCATCGTGAACCGGACGCTGCCGTCTCTATTGCGGGCACTCGGCACCTCAGTGCCATGCGCATCGACATACGCGTTCTGGTCGTTGTACACATCGACACGCTGGAACGCCCGAAAGTCGACGCTGTCAGGACATGACGCCCACGCGCCATTGAACAGGTCTGGATACCCCAGTTGGAGCGCGAGCGCGACCCAGCCACCCGTGGACGAACCGTCAAGCACGCGGGCCCGTGATGTGCCAATCCCGCGGAATTCGCGCTCGACATATGGAATCAACTCCTGGGTCACCGCGTCGCCATAGGGACCGCTGTTGGCGGAGTTGACCTGATACGGGTCGCCGAACGGGCCGGCGCCGTCGAGGTGCAACAGCAGCATGCGCGGTGCATCTGGACCTTGAGCCGTCCAGGCTGTCCTGAATGCTGATCCAGGACCCATCAAGGCCTGCACCGTCGTGTAGCGGTCGCCAAACCCGCCAATACGAACCCGCAGGGGGTAGCGTCGGTCAGGGTCGCTGGCGAATCCCACCGGAAGAATGATGCCGGCACGTAGATAGATCGGTCGGCCGTGGAACGTCGACAGGAGTTCGGACCGGAGTTTCACGAATCTCAGGAACTCGCTGTCGGGAGGAAGCGCCTCATCCGGAAGACGCCGGGAGAGTGTGACCGCCACCCGAGCCGCCCGGGCCGGGTCGAGCGTCACCGAGACGATGTCACTCACCACATTGCCTGGAGCATCGGGCGCCCGCAGGTCGCGATTGGTCGCGAGCACGGCCTGCACATCGTAGTCGCCGGCCGGGATGGACTCCACCGTCTCGAATGGAAAGATGGTGGCGGTCGCGGCGTCCACCGCCACTCGCGCACCGGGATCCAGCGCCGGCGCGTCGACGCCGAACGTGGGTGCCGCGCCGCGCCCAGTGCGTCCGATGAGACGCCGCGGGTCACTCCCTGCGTCCGTCCCGCGCTCGGCCAAGACGACGAGAAGGCGCCCCGGTGGCTGCGCAGGCAGGGAGGCGTCGAGCGTGACCTCGAACTGGAGCCCAGGCGCCGGCTGCGCCACAACGCTGGTGGCGGCCACGGCTGCCAGTGTCAGGGTCGAAAGCGCGCGGCGGTGGGTGGCTGTCAGCATCCCGGAAACCTGCGGCCTGCGGAGCCCGGCACGACCCGGGCGGACCCGGAGGGCGTCTCCGACTATCATAGTGCCCGCGCGCGGGTCGCGACCGCGATGGGTCGCACCACACGCGGGTCGTCAGGACCCGAGCGGGGTAGAGCACGTCGGCCGATGACGGAGAGCGTCCGGGAGTAGAATAGTGCCCATCCCGGGCTGGTCTGAATGTTTGGAGCGTCAATCCGATGATGAAGTGCGTTGGTCTCCCTGTGATCCTCCCGGTCGCGCTCGTTGGCGCGGCCATTGCGTGCGCCCCGCCCAGCGGCGGCGGCTTGACCCAGCGACTCTCAGTCGCCACGGGCGGACCAGGTGGGGTGTACTACCCGTACGGTGGTGGACTCGCCCAGGTCATCAGCGACCACGTCGAAGGGGTCGAAGCCACCGCCGAGGTCACCGCCGGCACGGTAGACAACCTGAAGTTCATTGCGAATCAGGATGCCGACCTCGCATTCGCGCTGGCCGACACGCTTGACGACGCAGCGGCCGGTCGCGGCGCGTTCGCCGAGTTTGGTGCGGTCCCCGCACGAGCCATCGCGGTGCTCTACGACAATTTGAATCAGCTAGTCACCGTCGAGGGCAAGGGCATCGAGTCGGTCGCCGATCTGCGGGATCGTGTCGTCTCGACCGGTGCGCCCGGCAGCGGCACCGAGATCACGGCGGTCCGCGTGCTGGAAGCCGCCGGGTTGGACGCGACCTCTGACATCCGCCGGCAGAGCCTCGGGGTCTCCGAGTCGGTCGACGCGCTCAAGGACGACAAGATCGACGCCTTCTTCTGGAGCGGCGGGATCCCCACCGGCGCCGTGCTCGACCTGGCGTCCACGCCGGGCCGCACCGTCAAGCTGGTGTCGAACACGGAGACATTGCCTGCCCTCCGAGAGCGTCACGGCGCGGTGTATCACGGCGTGACCATTCCACGCATCACCTACCCTGGCATGACGGCTGACGCGGAGGTCATCGGCGTCGCCAACGTCCTGGTGGCTCACGAAGCGATGACCGAGGACCTGGCGTATCGAATCACCCAGGCGATTTTCGAGCATCACGGTCAACTCGGGGCGGTGCACGCCGAAGCGGCCAAGCTGACTCTGGAGGGCGCCGTTCAAGGGTCTACCGTGCCGTTTCACGATGGCGCAATCCGTTACTACCGCGAAAAAAACGTCTGGCCAGACTAGGTCGAACTGGAGCCCTTCCCCTGGCTAATCCACCCACGCCGACCATCGATCCGCGCGACGACCCGGACGCCGAGATACCAACCCGACGTCTCACCGGCGTCACGGCGCAGCTGGTCACGCTGCTGGCAGCTGGATTGTCGTTCTACGCGCTGTACTGGACGGTGCAGATCGTGCCGGCGCAGATCTACCGGGTCAGTTTCCTCCTCCTGTCGCTCGTCCTCGCGTTCATCCTGTACCCAGCCCGGGTGACCTCGTCGCCACGCGTGGCGGCGTTGGACTGGGCGCTCGTCGCCACAACGGTGGCGGTGCTGGCGTTCCCGATTTTCGACGGCGACGAGTTCGTACGACGCGCCGCAACGCCCACCAGCGTCGATATCGTCTTTGGGGCCGTCACCACGCTGCTCGTGCTTGAAGCGACCCGGCGCACGGTGGGGTGGATTCTCCCGGTCACCGCGCTGACGTTCCTGTTGTACGGCTACTACGGTCCCTATTTCGAACTGATCGGGATGGAGATTTTCGCCCACCGCGGGTATACGCTGGCACGGCTCGCTGGCACGCTCTATATGACCCTGGAGGGTATCTTCGGCGTCCCCCTCAGTGTGGCCGCCACTTACATTGTCCTGTTCACCATCTTTGGCGCCATGCTGCAGCACACTGGCGCCGCACAGTTCTTCATCACCTGGACGATGTCCGCCTTCGGCCGGTCCAAGAGCGGCGCCGGACCCGGCCGCACGGTGGCGGTGTCCGGCTTTCTCCTCGGCACCGTCTCTGGCAGCGGCGTCGCCACTACGGTGACGCTCGGCGCGGTGGCGTGGCCGATGCTCCGACGGGCCGGGTTCTCGGCTGAAGTCGGCGGCGGGATCCTCTCTGCCGCCGGGATCGGGGCGATCATGGCACCGCCGACCATGGGCGCCGCCGCCTTTCTCATCGCCGAGTTCCTGCAGATCACCTACCGGCAGGTGATCGTGATGGCCATCGTGCCCGCGGTGCTCT
>SXOW01000416.1 GCA_005778315.1 Acidobacteriota bacterium | reverse complement strand
CCCGGCGAGGGCCCCGGTGGCCTGACGGTTTACAAACAACACACCGATCTGCGAGCTGTTCGGCAAGTCCCGCGCGACACGGGCGACGCTGAAATTGTTGGCTGGGGTGGCACTCCCCGCCGCTTCGGTCTGCATGTTGAGCAGACCGATTGAGACGTTGTCCGACACCTTGCCAGAGACCCGGGCACCACCGAGAATCGGGATCTCGCGGCCGCTGGCGTCGATCCCGATACGCCGACTGAAGAACAGTTCGGTCTGGGCGGGGTTGCCCCCTGCCACCTGTCGCACACTGCTCACGGAAAACACACCCGCGTTCTCCAGAAAGAATGGACGCTTCTCCGGAAAGAACAGATTGAACCGATCCAGGTTGATCTGCTGCCGGTCCACCTCGACCTGCGCGAAGTCGGTGTTGTAGGTCACATCGAGCGTCAGACTTGGTGAAATGGCGTACTTCGCATCAACGCCCACATCGCCGAGCCCGGTCGTACGCTCGCGGATGTCGCTGTGGCGCAGGTCTCCCGTCACATAGGGCACGACCTTGAGCCCCCGGTCAGCGGCCGGAGGCACGCGGATGCCAGTCAGCTGGCCTGCGAGCGAGAGGCGGAGAAGGTTGTATTGGCGTGGGAGCGGCGCCCAGTAGGCGATTTCGTTCCGGCGTCGGATATTCCGCTGGATGTTCAAACCCCAGGTCTGTGCCTCACCGGTCGGGTAGTTCAACGTGCGGAACGGTATCGCAAACTCGGCGCTCCAACCGGCCTCGGAGACCGTCGTGCGGACCTCCCACACACCGTCCCAATTGCCATTGAACCCGGCGCCTGACCCGCTGGATGTGGTCGTGCTCCGGCCCAGCCGGCCTTCGCCGGCGTTGACCACTTGCCCGTCATATTCCTGACCGGCCGGACTGGTTCCGAAGACGAACCCGCTCCGCTGGTCCAGAAACGTGTCAAGAATGATCTGGATGCTGTCGCCGTCGTCGAGTGATGCATCGCGACGACTGTCGGCGATGGTCACGCCGTCGGCCGCCGCGTCGTAGCAGACGACTCCGACATAGAGCGTGGTCTGTGTGAAGACGACCCGTACCTCTGTCCGCTCGGATGAGGCCTCGCCTTCGTCCGGTCGGGTCTGCCAGAACGGGCCCGTCGGATCCGCACCCTCCCAGGCGGCGTCTCCGAGCACCACACCATCCATGACGGGGGACTGCGCCACCGAGACCGCGGCCAACGAGGGGGCCGGCGACCCGTCCGCGACGACTGACTGCTCGGCGCTCGTGACGGCCGGGACCAAAGTCGCGACGGCGAACAGTACCCGGAGTGCGCCGTTCACCGCGCCGCCGTCCCCGCCGCATCCAGCACACCGCTGACATCGGCGCTCCAGATATTGGCGCGATCTTGCGTGAGGCTGTAGACCACCCCGGAGCCGTCGGGAAGCCAGTCGTAGGCGCCGACCGCTCCTGACGCGTCGGTCAGTCGCATCGCCTCATCGCCGGCCGCCGACATCACGTGGAGCGAACGGCTCTGCGGCGGGCCGGCGAGAAACGCCAGACGGGCACCGCTGGGGGACCAGCGGGGCGCGCCGATCTCCTCCTGACTGGTCGTCAGGCGGGTGGTCGCGCCACCCGCAGCGGGCACGACCGAGATATCGAACCAGACACCGTCATGCTGTTGATACGCCAGCATGGTGCCGTCCGGGGCGTAGTCAGCTTGCGCCGCGTAATCAGCGTCCGTCAGTGGTTGTGCCACGCCGCCCGCCACTGGCATCCGCCAGATCTGCATGCGCCCATCCGGGCCGGCTGACGACTGAAACGCAATGGTTGCACCGTCCGGGCTCCATACCGGCTGCGATGCCCCTTGCGTCGTCAGCCGACGAGGCTCGCCGCTCGCGGCCGGCACCAGCCACACGTCGGTCTGGTTGTCCGCGCGATTGGACAAGAACGCAATCGTGCCCCCGTCGGGAGCCCACGTTGGACCGACATCCCGAGCCGCGTGTGTGGTCACCTGCCGCGCCGTCCCGCCTGCCGCTGGCACGACCCAGAGGTCGCTGCTGCCACCGCGGCTGGATTCAAACGCGATCTCTCCGCCATCCGGCGACCACCTCGGGCCGGCCGTCCCCCCTGGGTTCGTCGTGATCCGTCGCGGCGTCCCGCCATCGACGCTCACAACATAGAGGTCACTGGTGGCGCCGCGTCCGGCCACGAACACCACCTCGGTGCCGTCCGGCGACACGACAGGACTCCGCGGGTCCTCAAGCCCAGTCGCCAGCAAGGAGCGAGCCCCGCCCGCCACCGATACGCGCCAGATCTCGGTGCGGCGCTCGCGCACGCTGAAGACCAGCGCCTTGCCGTCAGGGGACCAGCGCAGATGCGATTGCCCCGGCTCGTCGTTGGTGATTTGCCTGGCCGGACCGCCCGCGGCCGGCACCACCCAGACGTCCGACCGGTCGTCCCGGATCGACCAGAACGTCACCCAGCGCCCGTCTGGAGACCAACGAGGCAGGTTGTCATTCGCACGGCCGGTCGTCAGCGGCGTAGCCGCCCCACCCCCCGCAGGCATCACCCAGACCGTCGGCGTCCCCGCCCGATTCGACGTGTACACGAGACGGCTCCCATCCGGCGACCACTCGACGGTGCTCTCGGTGCCGTCGTCCGTCGTCAATTGTGTAGCATCTCCCCCGTCGGCTGACATCACCCAGACGCTGCGGGTGTCGGTGCCTTTTGACACAAACGCGATCTGCGTGCCGTCTGGAGACCACCGCCCTGGCCCGGCCACGCCGGTATTGGTCACGCGTGTACTCTCCCCTTCGTCAACGACGGTGATCCACAGGTCACTGTCACCCTCGACGGTATTCAGATAGAGCAGCGCGGAACCGTCAGGAGACCACTGCGGGTCGAACACGATGCCGGGCCCTACCGACACGCGGCGGGCCTCCCCGCCCGCGGCGGGGATCACCCAGACGTTGGTCGGCTCGTCTGCATCCGAGACAAACGCGAGACGCGAGCCATCGGGAGACCAGACGGGAAACGTCAGAAAGTCGTGTGTGTCGGTCAACGGGACCGGCTCACCGCCCCTGGCGTCCATCGTCCAGATGCGCAGGCCGCCGTCCCGGTCTGACACAAAGGCGATCTGCGACCCGTCCGGCGAGTACTGCGCGAACTCGTCCGTAGACGGACCGCTGGTGACCGGTGTGAAGACGACGGACGGATCGCCGCTCGGCGCAACGCCGAGTGGCGATCGGTTCTCCGGTATCAATGCGGTCTGCGTGGCCGGCGCCGCATCCTGCGCTGGCTCATGCCGTGAGTCAGGCGCGCTGCAGCCCGCGATGCAGAGGCAGGCGGCCCACACGATCAGGCGATACCCGTGGGGTCTCATGCCGAATCTCACTGGGCGCGGGGCCGCGCCCAGACCAACCTGGGGGGATCGTGTCTGCCGTTCCCCGAAGTCGGCATTCTACCGATCCAGCCAGCTGAGGTCACTGATGACGAACAACCGCGTCAAGCTGGACCCCGATGCAACGGGGTGCAGCATTCTCGATCAGGAAGGCGGCCGGTCGGTCCGCTGCAGGGGCTCACGAAGCTCGAACGGCCGACCTCAGGTCGCGGGGCACATCACGCGCCCGCGGCGGCGTGGTCGAGGCTG
>SXOW01000415.1 GCA_005778315.1 Acidobacteriota bacterium | reverse complement strand
CACGAGCACCTGAGTTACTTCTCCATTGGGAGCCTGACACGACTCTACGACGCCGTCGGCCTCAGCATCACCCAGGTGGACGACGTGCCGGTGCACGGGGGATCGGTGCGCGTGTACGCCACCGATGCCGACAGCGCGTCGGCGCACGCGCCCGCCGTGCTGGCCCGGATCGAGTCCGAGCACGCCCGGGGGCTGCAGCAGGACGCGTGCTACGCACAATTCGCCTCCCGCGTGGCATCCCAGCGACGGAACCTACAGCGTCTGCTATCCTCACTTCAGCGAGAGGGGGCGACGCTGGCCGCCTACGGCGCGCCCGCCAAAGGCAACACCCTGCTCAACTATTGCGGCATCGACACCGCGACTCTGCCCTACACCGTGGACAAGAACGCGATGAAAGTGGGTCTCTACACACCGGGCACACACGTGCCGGTGCTGCCAGTCTCAACCGTACTCGAACGCCGGCCCGACTACCTCGTCATCCTGGCGTGGAACTTCGCGACCGAGATCATCCGTCAGCAGGCGGAGTACAGCCGGCGCGGCGGCCGTTTCATCGTGCCAATCCCGGAGCCGATGGTGGTCTCATGAAGACCGTCATCCTCGCCGGAGGCCTCGGCACTCGGATTGCCGAGGAATCAGCCGTCCGCCCCAAGCCGATGGTGGAAGTCGGCGGCCACCCGTTGCTCTGGCACATCATGAACATCTATGCCGGCCACGGCTGCGCCGAGTTCATCGTGGCGTGCGGGTATCGCGGCGAAATCGTCAAGGAGTATTTCCACCGCTTCTTCGACCACCACAGCGACTTCGTGGTGGATCTGGGAACCGGCGCGATCGACACTCGCAGCAGCGCCAGCCCGCACTGGCGGGTCGCGGTGGTCGACACGGGACGTGAGACGCAGACCGGCGGGCGGATTCGACGCCTGCGAAACTGGATCGGCCCCGAGCGCTTCATGTGCACCTACGGCGACGGGGTCGGCAACGTGGATATCGGCGCCCTGCTGCGGTTCCACGACGCGCAGGGCAAGCGGGCGACGTTGACCGCGGTCCGCCCGCCGTCGCGATTCGGTGGCCTGTTGCTCGACGGCGACAGGGTGTCCGAGTTCTCCGAGAAGCCACAAACCGGGGAGGGCTGGATCAACGGCGGGTTCTTCGTCTTCGAGCCGGAGATTTTTGACGACATCGACGGAGACGACACCATTCTCGAACGCGAGACGCTGGGACGTCTGGCCGCCGCAGGTGAGCTGGCCGCCTACCGGCACGAAGGCTTCTGGCAGCCGATGGACACCGTGCGTGAGAAACAGGCGCTCGAGGCGCTCTGGGCACGCGGCGAGGCGCCCTGGAAGACGTGGCCGTGAGCTTCTGGTCCGATCGCAACGTGCTGGTGACCGGTGCCACCGGTCTGCTGGGGTCCTGGCTCGTGGAGGACCTCCTGTCTCGCGGCGCCAACGCGGTCTGCCTCGTGCGAGACCAGGTGCCAGGTAGTCGGCTGGTCCGCGAGCGACTCATCGAGCGCGTCACCCTCGTGCGCGGTGACCTCACCGAGTTCGAGACGCTGCTCCGGACCCTGAACGAGTACGAGGTGGACACGGTCTTCCATCTCGGTGCGCAGACCATCGTCGGGACGGCAGCGCGATCGGCGATCTCGACCTTCGAGTCCAACGTGCGCGGGACCTGGCTGCTACTGGAAGCGTGCCGGCAGGCCGCCGCGTTGGTACAGCGGGTCGTCGTCGCCTCGAGCGACAAGGCGTATGGCTCGCATGACACGCTGCCCTATACCGAAGACACGCCGCTCATCGGTCGGTTTCCCTACGACGCATCCAAGTCCTGCGCCGACCTGATCGCGATGTCGTACTTCCACACCTACCAGGTGCCGGTCGCCATCACGCGATGCGGCAACCTCTTCGGGGGCGGGGACCTGAACTGGAGTCGCCTCATCCCGGGAACGATCCGCTCCATCCTTCGAGGCGAGTCTCCGCTCGTTCGCAGTGACGGCAGCTTCGTACGTGACTACTTTTACGTGCGTGACGCGGTCTCGGCGTGTCTGCGGCTCGCCGAGCGGCTCCCCGGTGAGTTGGTGGCTGGCGAGGGCTTCAACTTCGGATCCGAAACACCGCTCTCTGTGCTCCAGGTCGTCGAACGTCTGCTCACGTTGATGGAGGCGACCGATCTCCGCCCGACCATTCGGAACGAGGCGACGCACGAGATCCCCCGGCAGTTTCTCGATTGCGCCAAGGCGCGTCGGGTGCTCGACTGGGCCCCGTCCTACACGCTGGACCAGGCCCTCGCGGACACGGTGGCGTGGTATCGGACCTTCCTGGCGGAATCTCGGTAACCCTCAGACTCCGTCGCCGGCGGCACCGCGACTCGCGCGCCGCTACAGGGCCACCAGTCGGTATCCGGTGTTCTCATAGAGCACGGTGCGGTCGGTCGGCGTGTCCACAAAGAGCACGGCGAAACGAGCCCCATACCGATCTCGAACAAGACTGAGCGTCTCATCACTGACGCCACGATAGTGCTCATCCATTTGCTGCCGCGCTAGGTCACCGCCGGCGCTCACATCTCCGTAGCAGACCCGGAGACGCTCGCGCCACTCCCCCAGCGGGGCCTCCGCGAACGGCATCGCCTTGAAGTCGACAACGATAGCGCGCCGTCCGATCAACCGGAACGAACCGAGGTCGGGCGGAGTCAGGAAGATGGCATCGTCGGGGGTATTGGCGCGCGCCCACCGCGCCACGGCGGCATCGGCCCCGGTCTGGTCGGCATGCACCAGCACCGGATTCGCGCCTTCCCAGGCCACCACGTTGAGATGACGGTTGACCCCGACCATCGCCAGTGGGAAGGCCACCATCAGGACGCAGACGACGCGAACCTTGGCGGAGGAGGGACAAGACACGAGCGCCCCCGCCAGCGTCAGACCGGCCAGTGCGCGCAACGTCTCTCTGGGGCTGCCCAGGGCAACGAGCAGACCTGCAACGACGACGCCGGCCACCAGGATCACCGCCCAGGATGGTATCCAGCGCGTGAACCGCGGGACGAGACGCTCGAGCAGCACGGTGACGGCTGCGATCGGAGCCTGCGCGCCGCCACTGCTGCCCAGCAGCAGCAACGCGCCCAGCGCGCGCCTCGGCCAGTCGGTGGCCCGCAGCCAGCCTGCCAGCATCCATCCCAGCAACAGGTAGCCCTGCCACTTGATGAGATAGAGCAAACGGAACGGTTGCGCCGTGAGCCACAGCCGCGATGGCCACACCTCGACGAACAGCAGGCCGCCGACACACCCGAGCCCGATAAGAAGCGGCGCGACGAGAAACGCCAGCGCGAGCGGGCGCTCGACCGAGGTACGTGCCCACTGCCCCCAGGCAAGCGCGACGGCCAGAGAGAAGGCGGCGAACCCCGCATAGTGACGCAACGGAAACAGACTGGGCAGATAGTGGTGAGGCGATCGAAACTCCGCCAGAATGGCGACCATCTCGGCCGTCGACAGCCGCTCGCCCCCGGCCGCCGCCAGCGGGAGCCCCCAGAGCAGCAAGGTCGTCCCGGTGAGTATCACGACGCCGGTGGCGCACGCCACGACGCTTCGCCGACGGGCGGCCGGGGTTCGCCGACGTCGGTCCAACGCGAGCACGACGCTCGCCGTCGCCAGGGCCAGGCCGCCGGTCTCGACTCCGTAGAGCGGGTGCGGCACGCTGGCGATGGCGGCCAGGGTAGCCGCCAGGACGGGTCGACCGCGCAGGCCGGCCCAGAACGCGCCGAGCGCCCACGGTATCGCCAGGCTCCCGGGCTGGAAGTCGATGAAGTGGATGTTGGTCGCCAGGCCCAACGCAAAGCTCGACACCGACACGGTCAGCGTGGCGGCAATGAAGCCGGCACGCTTGTCGCCGCGCAAGAGATCGCGCGTCGCCAGATGCGTCACCGTCACCAGTGCGCCATTCACCAATAGGGTCAACCCGATGATGACGTCGGGCAGCGGAACCCAGCGCGCCAGCGCTGCGACGATGTGCGCGTAGTAGTAGCGCGGGCCGAAGCCGACCGCGCTGTTGACGAAGAAGTCGTTCTCGAGAAAGGTCGGATCCAGCATCCGGTGCACGATCGGCAGGTTCTCGAGCTGGTTGCCGAAGCCATAACGATACCCGAGCCCAGTGGACAGGATCGCGAGGAGGCAGATGAACAGGACCTCGTCGGACTCGATCCTCGGTCTCGGCGTCATATCAGGCGATCGCCGCCCATCGAGATCAGCGTCCCGAGGCATCTCACCGCGTGCTGATGACGCGGCGGCGCCAACCGGCGAACGACGAGCCCAACCGGAAACCGAGCAGCCGCCGCACGAACTCCCAGGCGGTGACCGCGGTCACATTCGATGAGCCGCGTTCTCGCATGCGCGCGAAGACGTTCATCTCGATGACACGAATCCCCAGGTATTGGGCCTTGATCAGCATCTCGGGATCGAGCAACCAGTCCCGGCTCTCGAGGCACATCTCCCCGAGCACGTCACGGTGGATGATCTTCGGGCTTCCGTTCACATCGAAGCTCCCGATCCTCGGCCAGAGCAGCGTCATGAACAGGTTGTAGACGAAGGACACCACCGAGCGCACCGGACCGTCCATCCGGAACCGCCGGTACACTTTGGCGATGACCCGACCATCGGAGCCCATCACCGCTTCGTACAGGCGTACGGCATCCTCGGCATCGACCTGACCATCGGCTGGGATGATCCCGATCCAGGGCGCGCGGCACAGGGGCACCGAACGCAGGATGCCGTTCCCGTAGCCCTCGTTGACCTCGACGCGATGAGGCACCAGCGGGAGTCCCTGCGCGGCGAGTTCCTCCAGGATCGCACCGGTGCGATCGGACGATCCGTTGTCGCAGGCGACGATCTCCAGCCGGTAGCCGGCCCGTGCGAAGGCTCGCGCGAAGCGAGGAACCGTGTACCCGATACCCTCTTCCTCGTTGTAGCACGGCATGATGAAGCTGAGTTCAGGCATGTCGCCGGACTCGCCGGCGGCCTGGCCGGGCCGGTTCGCCATCGTGGGATCCTGACACTCAGCCACGCTAAACGGGACTTTCACGGCGCGGGAGCTCAACGCGAACCACGGCCACCAACCGACGCCAGCTCGCTACTCTGGCAACGTGAGCGCGAGCAGTCCAGGAACGTCTCCCCCAACCGTCACCGCCAAGTACTGCCGGCCGTCGAGTTGGTAAGTCATTGGCGAGCCGAGCGCTCCGCTCGGTAGGTCGAGCGAGGCCAGTTCCGCGCCGGTGGCCTTGTCGTACGCCACCAGCCGTGGGCCACCGTCGGAACCGCCGGCCGACAACGCGTGGACGAGGAGCGTCTTCGTCAACAGCGGGCCGCTACTCCCAGCGTCACCGCCAAGCGGTGGAAGATCAAGGTCCCGCAGCATCGGATGGTTGCGGAATCGGTCACCATCCCCGGTGGGTCGCATCCAGGTGTGATCACCGTTGTTCATGTCTATCGCCGTCATGCGAGAGTACGGAGGCTTCCAGAGCGGCAGCCCCTGGGGCATGACCGGTCCGATGGAGGCGCTCGTTGTTCCCGCTGACAATGAGCGGCGAATGTACTGGAGCGTCGACGGCTCGTCGGATTCGGGAACGGTGAGCCGAATCGTTGAGTGCCGGTTTACCGATGGGACATACAACACCCCTGTCTCGGGATCGACGGCCGCGCCCGACCAGGTGGCCCCGCCACCCACCGACGGCCGCATGATGGTTCCACCGAGCATCTGCGGGGTATAGAGCGGCCCCAGACGAAAACCCTCGACCGCCGCTACTTCCATCTGACGAATCTCTGGTGTGAAGTCCACGAGATCTTCAATCGACGTTCCTTGATACTCGAACGGGTCCGGCTTGGTCGGGAACGGCTGCGTCGGTGCGACCATTTCGCCGTCTAGATCAGTGTCGGTAGGTACCGGTCGCTCTTCGATGGGCCAGATCGCGTCGCCAGTGCGTCGGTCGAACGCGTACAGAAACCCCTGTTTCGTGACCTGAGCGACCGCCTTGACCGGTTGCCCAGCGACCGTGATGTCGAGCAGGTTCGGTGCCGAGTGGTTGTCATAGTCCCACAGCCCATGGTGAACCATCTGAAAATGCCACGCCCGGTCACCGGTTTCGACATCGACCGCGACGAGGCTTTCTGAGAACAAGTTATCGCCGGGCCGCTGCCCCCCGTAGTAGTCGCTCGTCGCCGTGCCGACCGGGAGATAGACGAGGCCGAGCTCTTCGTCGGCGCTCATGAGCGACCAGACGTTCGTGTTTCCAGAGTAGCGCCACGATTCTTGGAGCCAGGTATCGGCGCCGAATTCGTCGGCGCTGTAGGGGACGGTATGGAAGTCCCATTTGTGCCGGCCGGTCCTGACGTCGTACGCGCGAACCCAACCCGGTGGCGCTTCTTTCGTGATCACGCGGTCATTGATTGAGTTTCCGATCACGATGGTGTCTCGCACAATGATGGGTGGTGACTGTGATGAGAGTGGAACCAGGTTCACAATGTCGCGCTCGCCACGCGTGGTTCGCGGTAGCCCGTCGAGGAGGTCAACGCGCCCGTGCTCACCGAATTCGTCCACCGGCAGACCGGTGTCGGCGTCGACGGCAACCAAGAAACCGTCACCGGTGCCCCAGACGATGCGGCGGTCTCCGTTGTTCTCCCAGAATGCGACGCCGCGGTGGCGCCACGGTTGAGGCGGTGGCGTTCCGGCCTCGTAGGCCCGCGGGTCATGCACCCACAAGGTGCGGCCCGTCCGCGCATCGATCGCCGCAGCTTGGTAGAGAGGGGTGCTCATGTATAACACCCCGTCTGCCATCAGCGGTGTGGCGACAAGCGCACTTATCGATGGGCGCCCCGACTGGTAGGTAACGCCGTCCCACAACGTCCAGCGGTTTGGCTCTTCTTCTTCGAGACGGTCGAGGACGACATCGACCGGGACACGGGATATTCCGGCGTCGGTGGCACGCATGAGGTGGCTATCGACCGTGTTCCAGCGCCACGCCATCTCGAGGTCGGCGAAGTTGTCGGCGGTGATCTGGTCCAGCGATGAATATCTCGTCGCACCAAGATCCGCTGCATGGTGTCGCCATTCACCGTCGGTGACTCCATGTTGGGCAGACGCGGCGCGTGTACCGACGGAGCAGATGACGACCAACCCGATCGCCTGCCAGATGCGGCTGGCTCGCCTATTGGGAGCTCCATTCGAAGTGCTGTATGCGTGGTCCAACGGTGACCTCCATCGTCGAGAGAGTGCCTCGAGCATCCTTGAGCATCGAGGACAAGGCCGTGCACAGTCAGCACCGGCTCGGCGGCCGTGCCGAGTCGACCGACATGGTCGACGATCGGGAGCCACGCGCGGTCGAGGACCCAGACGATGCTTGGTCGTGCCATCCGTAGCATAGCTCAACGCGTTTGCGGGTCAGCAGCGTGTCGATCACGCGCCACAGCTTCTTGTGACGCGTGTGGCCTGTATTGTGGTCGATCGCCTGCAGCCACGGTATCATCCAGGTGCCGGTGCACCGCCTGGCGCCCGATCGACAGCGAACGAGGCAAGCACCCAGCCGCGTAGGGTGAGGAGGCCATTCTCGATGAAAAATCCTGCGCGTTGCGGGTGGGTCGGCGCGTGGTGTGTTGTGGCCGGGTTCGTGGCGGTCTCATCGGCGGTCGCGCAAGACTTCGAGGACTGGCAGGCGGCCGAGGTGCGGTCCCTTGTGACCGCGGTAACGACGGCCGCTCGGACGGGAGACCGTGGTCCCGCTGAGGGCTCGATCGAGTTCCTCCCGAGCTACCTGAACGCCGCCGACGGCGCGTTTCACGTGCCGTTCACGTTGCTGATCGACGCCGCGGTGGCGACGGCCTCGAACATCGTCACGTATGTGGCCATCGTCGAGGCGAGCGATGCCCCGCCAGCGGCCGACGCGGAGATACCCGAGCCGCTCTTCGAGGACGCCTTCTATACAAAGGTTCCGGCGGCCGGATCCGGCCCGATCCGCGCGAGCCGTGCCTGCTGGCCCCCGGCGGTGAGTACGACGTCTATATCGCGGTCCGCGACAGCCACGACGGTGAGGCGCCCGTGGAGCGAAACCGGCAGACCGCGGGTGGCGAGGAGTTCGTCAACCGTACCGCGCCGCGGCAGATGAACGGTGAGACACTGCCGCCGGGATTCGACGTGAGGGAGGGGTTTCTCCTCTCGGCCGGAGAGGTCATCCCGCTGGCCTCGTTTTCGGCCGGTGATTACCGGCTCGCGATCACGGTGACGGACAACGAGGGTTCGGCTGAAGTGACGCCGGACGTGTTCTTTACCATCGAGGGATCATAGGCCCGCCGGGCACTTTGAACCGGAACGCGATCATGGTGGCCTGGAATCGCCCTGGCTGGTTCTCCATCCTATCCGCTGGGCTGCTCGCGTGCGGGACCGACGCCGGCCGTCCCGTGGAGCGGGACGGGACCGCGGAGTCGCCGGGTGGGCACGCAGACCTTGCGGTCGAGTGGTTCGTCGACCAGGCCGAGGCGACCGGCCTCGACTTCGTCCACTTCAACGGAATGACGGGCCAGTTCTATCAACCCGAAATCATGGGGCCTGGCGTCGGGATGCTCGACTACGACAACGACGGCGACCTCGACGTCTATCTCGTACAGGGTTCGACGCTCGGCCACGGGCCGCAGACGCCGCCGCCCTCGGGGCCGCCGCCGAGTGACCGACTGTATCGGAACGATCTGGCAGTGCATGCGGACGGGACACGGACGCTGCGCTTCACCGATGTGACCGACGAGAGCGGCATCAGGGCGCATGGCTACGGTATGGGGGTCGCCAGTGGCGACTACGACAACGATGGGTGGGTCGACGTCTACCTGACTCGGTTCGGCCGAAACCAGCTGTTCCGGAATCAGGGCGACGGGACGTTCAGCGACGTCTCGGCCGAGACCGGCACCGACGACCCGTCGTGGGGTATCCCGGCCGTGTTTTTCGACTACGACCGCGACGGCTGGCTCGATCTCTTCGTCGGGAACTACCTGAACTACACCCTGGAGACCCATACCCCGTGCTATTTCCGGGCGGGCCCGCCCGACTACTGCCCGCCGGAGGTCAGCCCCCCGCAGCCAAGCGTGCTTTACCACAATCGCGGTGACGGGACCTTCGACGACGTGACGGCGGCGGCCGGACTCGGTCGAGAGTTCGGGCCGGCTCTGGGCGCCGCCGCCGCCGACTATGACAACGACGGCTGGATTGACCTGTTCGTCGGCAACGACCAGCGGGAGAACCAACTGTGGATCAACCAGCACGATGCAACGTTCCGGAACATGGCGCTGCTGTCCGGGGTGGCGCTTGGCGCCGCCGGCGAGGCCAAGGCCGATATGGGGGTCGACGCCGGTGATTTCGACAACGACGGTGACGAAGACCTGTTTATCACTGAGCTGACCGGGCAAGGCAGTACGCTGTACGTGAACGACGGCACCGGATTGTTCGAGGACCAGAGTGCGCGCCGGGGTGTTCGTGGTCCGAGCCTCCCCCACACCGGCTTCGGCGCCGGCTGGCTTGACCTCGACAACGACAGCTGGCTGGACCTCGTCGCGGTCAACGGCTTCGTGGCACAGCAGCTCGACGCCCTCGGTCCCGACACGCCCTTCCCCCTGCACGCGCGCAACCAGCTGTTCCACAGCCTCGGCGGCGCCCGATTCGAGGACGCCACCGACCTCGCCGGCTCCGCGTTTGCGCTGTCGGAGGTGAGCCGCGGGGCGGCGTTCGGTGACGTGGACAATGATGGCGACGTCGACCTGCTGATCGGCAACACGGCGGGGCCTGTCCGTCTGCTTGTCAATAACCTCGGCAGCCGGAACCACTGGATTGGCGTGCGGCTCGTCGGGGCCGCCACGCCGCGCGATATGGTCGGAGCCCGGGTGGCAGCGGTGCGAGCGGACGGGTCGACGGTCTGGCGCCGCGCCCGCGCCGACGGGAGCTACGCCTCGGCGAACGACCCACGCGTGGTCGTCGGTCTGGGCGAGTCCGCGGAGGTGCCGCTGGTGCGCGTCACCTGGCCGAGCGGGCGCGTGGAGGAATGGGTCGACCTCCCGGTCGATCGATACACGACGTTGACCGAAGGAGGCGGTCGGCAGCGATGACGTCGCCGGTACCCTGCCGTGCCAGGCCGGCCTGGCTGGCGGTGCTGACCGTCACGGCGATGACCCTGTCGGGCGGCTGTGCGCCGGCCCCGTCGCCGCTCTCGCTGCCCGATCTCTCGCAGCTCGACGCATCGGTCCAGGAGCAGATCCGAGCGCGACATGCGTCGCTGACGCGGATCGCCGAAGACGCGCGCACGCCACCGATCGAGCTCGGCACCGCCT
>SXOW01000414.1 GCA_005778315.1 Acidobacteriota bacterium | reverse complement strand
GTATTATGTAGAAGTTCACTTACCAAATAAAGTGACATTTGGTCTACGGTCAAGGGCTGATGTGGGGTTAGAGTCTTGCGCAAAGTGGTGCTTGACTTTTGGAAACGTAAGTTGTAATATGTAGAGGTGCAGGAGAGCTTGAATTTCGGCTTCGTAATATATCGATAGTGGATTAGGGTTTGAATTCCCTATCCGTCGCAATATTTGCAGTAGGCTTAACAGGAGATACCAACATGAATGAGCAAGAGTTACGGAAAGTCAAGGCTGAGCTGGACTGGAGCCGCAGGCAGTTCCTGAAGGGGGCTGCGGCGCTTGGCGTGGGCGCCGCCTCGCTCCCGCTCCTTGCGGCATGCTCGAACAACGCGAGCACTCCGACCAAGGCACCCGCCAGCGCAGCACCAACGGCCGAAGTACCGGCGCGGAAGCTGGAGTTCCAGGGCTGGGAGTTCCAGCCTGAGGACGTCAAGGCGCATCTCGCGGCCTGGTCGAAGGAGTCCGGTGTCCCCACTAACCTGACGCTCATCCCAAATATGGGGTACGGCCCGGCGACGCAGACCAAGCTGCAGGGCGGCGCCACGCTCGACGTCTACTACAACTTTACGTACAACACCGGCATGTTCCTCGAGCAGGGCTGGGCCCGCGACCTGAAGGGCTTCCCCGGAGCCGAGGACATGCTCAACGACATGTTCCCGCAGGCGCGGGCGCGCTACACCACGCCGGACGGCAAGATCATCTCGGCGCCGTACTTCAACGCCGTCCACACGCTCATGTACAACAAGGCGCACCTGTCGAAGGCCGGGCTGCAGCCGCCGCAGTCCCTGCAGGACGTGTACGACCAGTCCAAGAAGCTCAAGGCCAACGGTGTCAAGACGCCGTATGTGGCCTATTGGGTCAAGGAATTCTGCGAGGAGTACCTGAACGTTTACCTCATCGGCGAAGGCGTCAAGATGTGGGACGACAGCGGAAACCCCGTCTTCGCCGACGATCCGAAGACAAAGGCGGTATTCGAGTGGTGGCTGGCTATGTACAAGGACGGCCTGACCACGCCGACGATGTTGACGGACGATCCCATCAAGCTCGCTACGCTCATGGGCACCGGCGAGGCGTCGTTCTACGTCCTCCACCATTACTTTCTAAAGATTATCCGCGATCTCAAGGACGCGCCGGAGAAGGACAATGTCGACATCCTCTACCGGATCCCCAGCGCCACCGGGCAGACCTTCCAGATGGGCGAGGTCATTCAGATGGGGACGAAGGGCGAAGGACGCTCGGTTGACGACGCCTGGAGCCTGATGAAGTTCTACGGCTGGAAGAACAGCGCCGGGAAGTACGCCACGTTCAACACTTGGGCCAAGGCGGCGCAGCTGGGCGCTCCGTATCCCGCATTCTTCAAGGATCCCGAGGTTATCGCGGCGTTCGGCGCGAACTACGACATGCCCAAGCTCGCGGACGTCTTCGCCAACGGCTCGGACGTGCAGGGCGGCCGCAACGCTGCGTGGTACCTGACCTTCCAGGCGAAGGTCGGCGACCGCGTCCACGCGATGCTGCTCGGCCAGGCGTCGCCGGCCGACACCGTCGCTGGCCTCGCCGCCGATGCCAAGGCGGCCAAGAGCGGGATCTGACCCAGGGCACAACGATTTATCCGCATGAGTGACCGGAGGCCGTAATGCCGTCCCACGCATCTCTTGACGGCGCGGCCTCCGAAACTCCGAAGCCTGGGTTCGTTCGCTCCGGGCACTCGAAGCTCGGTGCCGCGGACCGCCGTTTCGGGCTCCTGCTCGCCATCCCCGCCACATTCATCGTCCTGCTGCTCGTCGGCGGGCCCTCGCTCCAGACTATCGTCTACAGCTTCCAGAAGGTCAGCTTCAAGGGACCGACGCCGTTCGTCGGTCTCGACAACTACGTTCGACTGCTCAACAGCGACGAGTTCAGGCACTCGTTCCGCATCACGATGGTGTATGCGGGGGGCTTCGTCCTAATCTCGACGACGCTCGGTCTCGTCTTCGCTCTGCTCCTCAACGAGCGGTTCTGGGGCAATGGGTTCGCGCGCACGCTTCTGATCATCCCGTGGGCCGCCCCGTGGCTCATGGTCGGGATCATGTGGAAATGGTTCATTGACGCCGACGTCGGCATGTTCAACGGTCTCCTTTTCCAGTTCGGGCTGATTCACGACTACGTTCCGTTCCTCGCTAATCCAAGCGGGGCGCTGATCGTAACGATCGTGGCGGCGGCGTGGCGGCAGTCGTCGCTGAGCGGCCTGCTCTTCCTGGCCGCGCTCCAGACGATTCCCCCTGACCTGCCAGAGGCGGCGACCGTGGACGGCGCGAGCACCTGGCAGCGGTTCCGCCTCGTGACGCTGCCGTGGGTACGGCCGGTCCTGATGGTCGTGCTGGTTACGAACGTGATCTTCGGCTTCCTCCAGTTCGACGTGATCTACGCGATGACGCAGGGCGGCCCGGGCAACTCGACGACGCTGCTGTCGATCCTCCTCTATCGCCAGATCTTCCAGTTTAGCAACGTCGGCATCGGCTCGGCAATCGCGGTCGTCCTTGGCCTCGTGGCGTTCACGGTTGGCCTCGTGTTTGTGAATTTCCTGTACCGCAGCGAGTCGGTCTACGGGCGGGCAGTCGAATGACACCGGCTACCGAGGTCCGTCCTCCCCTCTTGGGAGCCCTCCGCCGGGCCGGACTGAGCCGGCGCAGTGTTGGCCGGTCAGTGGTGATCTACGTGAGCTTTGCCGTCTTCGCGGCCTGGGTCGTCCTGCCGCTCTGGTTCACCGTCATGAGCAGCATCTCGCAGCCCGCCGAGATGGTTGCCCGGCCGCCGCACTGGATCCCGCTGCGCCCAACGCTGGAGAATTTCGAGGCCGTGATTGGCGCCTCGTCAAGGGGAAATAACACCTCCGACCAGAACGCCCGCATCCTGCTCTCGCTCTCGTGGAGCCTGATCATCGGGGTCTCCGTCGCCGTGCTCAATCTGCTGATCGGCGGACTCGCGGCCTACGGATACTCGCGCTTCCGCTTCCCGGGCAGCCGGTCGGGATACGTGTTCCTGCTCGTCGCACGCGTCGTGCCGGCCATCGCGATCATCACCCCGTTCTTCATCGCGTTCCGCGTGACGGGGCTCATCAACACCTCGTTCGCCCTCATCTTCAGCTACCTCCTGTTCACCCTGCCGCTCTCGATCTGGCTCCTCAGGAGCTACTTCGACGCGCTCTCGCCGGAGATCGAGGAGGCGGCCATGGTCGACGGGGCGTCGCGCCTGCGGATCCTGTGGACCATCGTCGCGCCGCTCGCAGCCCCCGGCCTGATCGCCACCGGGCTGCTGGTCTTCCTGGAGGCCTGGAGCGAGTTCTTTTACGCAAACGTGCTGACCAGCCAGATGACGGTTCCGCCGTTGCTGGCCAGTTACAACAGTCTTCAGACGTTCAGCTGGAACACCTTGGCCGCGGCCACAGTTCTGTCGCTCCTTCCGCCTGTTCTGATCGCGGTGGTCTTCCAGCGCTACGTCGTCTCGGGCCTGAGCCACGGGGCGCTCAAGTGACGAAGAAGGTCCGGGTGGGAGTCATCGGTGCCGGCTCCTGGGCCAACGCCGTTCAGCTTCCGGCCCTGGCCAGGCGAGACGATGTTGAACTGGTCGTGGTGAACCAGCTCGATGGTGACCTTGCCCGCCAGATCGCCGCGCGGTTCGGGGTGCGGCATGCGACTAACGACTGGCGCGAAGCCCTGCGCTACGGGCTTGATGCCGTGGTCGTGGCGACCCCACCCAATGTGCACCTCGAACAGGTGACCGCCGCCCTCGAGTCAGGAGCCCACGTGCTCGCCGAGAAGCCGTTCGCCATTACGTCCGACGACGCCTGGCGGATGGTTCAGGTGTCCCGCCGGACAGGCAGGACTCTGCTGGTGGCGTTCGGCTGGAACTACATGCCGCTGATGAAGGGTGCGCGACGGCTGCTCGACGAGCGGGGCATCGGCGACATCGAGTTCCTGACCATGGAGATCCGGGTGGCTGTCCGCGAGCTCCTGACCCGTGGCACCGGGTACCGGAACCCGGCTTCTGACGTTCTTGCACCCCGCCCCGAGACATTCGTGAAACCGGAGATCTCGGGCGGCGGCCAGGCGCCGGCGACCATGAGCCACGCTTTCGGCCTCGCGCTCTTCCTGAGCCGGCTGGAGGCCGCCTCGGTCTACGCCCAGATGTGGGAGGGCCCGATCGGGGTCGACGTGCACGATGCGATGGTCGTCACGTTCGAGAACGGCGCCATCGGCGCCATAAACGGGGCGAGCTCTCATGAGTCGAAGCCCAACGTTGATTGGGAGGTCAGCATCTTCGGATCCGGGGGCCAGATGCAGCTCGACTCTGTGACGGCCGACGTCCATTTTGGCTCGGCCGACGGCTCGGTCTATCGCGCCGACCTGCCCCCCGACGCTGGCGTCTACGAACCGAACGGTCCGCTGCGAACGCTCATCGCGGTCGCCCAGGGAGGTCCGGCCGGCGACGAGAGCCCGGCCGAGCTAGGTGCCAGAACGGTCGAGCTGGTGGAGGCCTCGTATCGGAGCGTCCAGAGCGGGCGAGCCGAGCCGGTCGTGTCACCTGCCCGAGCCCTCCTGACGACCCAGCCTTCCTGATCGATCCGATGAGCGACCGCGTCCGCTACGCGTTCCGGATGCGGCTGAATCCAGGCACGGCCGATGCCTACCGGCAGTTCCACGAGGCGGTGGACCCGATCGTGATCGATGAGATCCGCCGGGCGGGGATCCGCAACTACTCAATCTTCCTCGACGGTGACGATCTGTTCAGCTTCTTCGAGGTCGACGATCTCGAAGTATTGGCCCGAGTCATGAAGGCGAGCGATCCGACCAGGCCTTGGGCGCGGGCGGTGATCGAGCTGTTCGCTTCTAAAGAAATCGATCCGGCGACGGGGATGCCGCCCCGGCTCCAGGAAGTGTTCCGGTACGACGAATGAGCGGCGACGGCCTCGACGGCCCGCTTGATCTCGTGGTGCGTGGAGGTCGGGTCCTCGACCCGGCCTCCGGGATCGACGCTCGTCTCGACGTCGGCGTCCGCTACGGGCGCGTCGTCGCCCTCGAGCCGGACTTGTCCGCGTTGATCGCGCCGGCCCAGGCTGCTTATCCCCCGAACCTCGGCACCGCCCTGATAGACGCGACGGACCGGATCGTCACCCCGGGTTTCATCGATCTGCATGCCCACGTCTACACGGGGGTCTGCGGACTGAGCGTGCCGGCGGACGAAACGTCGTCGCGGTCGGGAGTCACTACGGTGATCAGTGCGGGCGATGCCGGGGCGAACACGATCGAGGGGTTCCGGCGACTCACCGTGCAGTCGTCTCGCACCCGCGTCTTGGCGTTTCTGCACGTGTCCAACGTCGGCCTTGCGCCATGGCCGGCCGGCGAGTCGCGGGACCTGGACATGCTCGACGTCGAGGCCGGGATCCGGGCCGTCCGGGAGAACCCGGACATCGTTCTGGGGGTAAAGGTCCGGATGACCGAGGGGTCAGTCGTCGGGGACAACGGGCTCGAGCCACTGCGACGGGCGGTCGCCATCGCCGACGCCACCGGGCTCCCGCTCATGATGCATATCGGCTTCTGCCCCCGGCCGATCGGCGAGCTCTTGGCGCTGCTGCGGCCCGGCGATATCGTCACCCACTGCTTCACGGGCTCGAGTAACACCCTCGTGGAAGACGGCCACCTCGCGGCTGCGGCACACCGAGCTCGCGCTTCGGGAATCCTGTTCGACGTCGCGCACGGGTTCGGCAGCTTCGACTATCGCGTCGCCGACATCGCGATCGGGGAAGGCTTTTGGCCCGACACGATCAGCACGGACCTCCATTCGCTGAGCGCCGCGGAGATCGTGATCGACCTGCCCACGACGATGTCGAAGTTCCTCTGCTTGGGCATGCCGCTCGAGGACGTCGTCGATCGGGTGACGGCGCGGCCGGCTGCCGTCATCGGTCGGGGCGCCACCCTTGGTTCACTCGCGGTCGGGCGCATCGCGGACATGGCGGTGATCGACGTCGAGGAACGCGAGCAGCGCTTCGTGGACTCGTTCGGCGGTACGCGGACGGGCACGCGGGCCATCCGCGTGGCCCACACGATCCGCGCCGGGATCCCCTGGTTCGGCCCGCTACCGCACCCCGGCCGGGGCGTGTCGGTCCGACCTGACTGAGAAGGCGAACCATCGCGCCACGATCGGATCGGACCGCATCGAGCTCCGTCCGTCCCACCCGGACAACGGCGATCACGCCGCGACCGCCGTGACGTTTGCCGGTTGAGTGCTGCAGATCATCGAGCGGATCGCGGTGAAGGGGCCGCTGACGTTCAGCGAAGCCGTCGCCGAGCTAGGGCTGTCGCTGTTATCGACGCACAGCCTCCTCAAGACCCACGCACTACGGAACTACCTGCTGCTGGATCCGGAGGAGCGCCGATACCACATCGGCCTCCGGCTCTGGGAGGTTGCCCAGTCCCACGTCACGAGCGAAAGCCTGCTGCGCCTTGCCCAGCCGATCATGGACCGGGCCGTGGAGTTGACCGGAGAGACCGTCCAGCTGGCTCGGCTTGACGGGCTCGAGAACATCTACCTCGCGATCTCCGAATTGCCGCAGCCGATCAAGCTCGAGTCGGCCGTCGGCAAGGTTCAGCTCGCCGGCCTGCCCGAGTCAGAGCTGCGGCGGTGGCTCTCGTGGGTGACCCTCCCCCAGTTCACCACCAACACGATCGTAGACCGGGAGGCGTTGCTCCTTGCGCTGCGCGAGATCCGGGACCGAGGTTACGCAACTGACAACGAGGAGTACGTCGTCGGCTGTCGCTGCGTGGCGATGCCGATCCGCGACGTGAGCGGGGCAGTGGTGGCCGCCATGTCGGTGATGATCCCCGACGCCGAGGTACAGCGAGGTGCTTGTTCAGAAGATCCACCGCGCGCTGGACGAGCGGTGCGCACGGCTGGGCCGCGTCTCGCGTCGGTCCCGAGGCAGCAGGAGGGACAGACGGGGCGGCGGCAACCGCGGCCGCGAAACGGCCGTGATCGACTCAGGCGCTAGGAGTAGAGGGGCCGCCGGAGGCGCCGGGCTGCAGGTCTAAGCACTCCTGGCCTAGGTCACCGACACCCCGGCATTCTGACGCACGGGTTTGCGCGGGCGCGCTGTGAGAAGTGCGGCCAGGACTTTTTGGTTGGATATTCGCGCAAGGGCGCGGGGTGGGTCTGGGCTGCAGCACACGGCGTATGGTGGAGACGGCTGCGCACATGGTGGAGCATGAGTTGCCGGCAGTGGCCGTGTGGCAGTGGGTGGTGGTATTTCCGAAATGCTTGCGCTACTGTTTGAACGTTGATGCAGGCTGTCTGATCCGGGTGGCGGGATTTGCGATGAGCGAAGTGCAGCGCGCCACAGAGGGAGCGAGCACGAGTACGGCGAAAGCAGGCCGCAGCGGCTGGCTGCTCCGGAAGCGGTGTTTGAGGCAATCCCCGTACTGGAGTTTGACCAGAGGGCAAACCTGACAGCGGAAGCCGGGCGCGATAGGTTGGTGGCTGATGCGGGTGCGCATGCGGATCCAGAGCCGATCCCGAAACTGGAGTTTGATCAGACGTTGGGTTGGTAATCCTGCGCTGTAGGAATGGCACACGCGGCGGAGCGTGGATCAGGCGCTGGCGTGGTGCGGTGAGTGGTGTGGTGTGCCAATTCCGGATTGTAGGTAGTGTGCAATTTCCGCCTGTTACGCTGAGCGTACCTCTCGGAATATTCAACAAAAGTGATCATTGACCACTGAGCAATGGTTGGGTGCAGGTTAGCGCACAGTGGTGCTTGACGGGTGCGGGCTCAGCGCTTACCATTTGGCTGTGCTTGTTGGCCTGAATTTCCTATCCGTTCTTGTGCTTGGGCTGCTGTTGTTGCTGGATCAACCGGTGGCCGTTGGTGAGGCATTCAATCTTGGGCCCCCTAGTGGGTTTACACTCGACCGCGCCGTGAAATAGCTGGCGGCGACGACGACGGGCTTGCCTTATGTCGAAGCCCAGCTGCCTTTGTCGCCCATGTGTTTTGAGGTCAGTAGCGCAAAAGCGCGTGCGTGGCTGGGCTACCAACCGGCACTCACCATCTTTGCCATGATCGATACGGCAGCGCAGGTCTGGTCGC
>SXOW01000413.1 GCA_005778315.1 Acidobacteriota bacterium | reverse complement strand
GTAATACTGCGCCTCCCACATCTGGTGTTGCCCCACATCGGTCACGACGATGGACTTGCCTCCCGTCATCTGCCAAATGTCGTTGATGACGTGGGCCGCGTACAGGTGCCCGCTATCGGGTAAGTTCTGAATATCGCGGACGGCCGAATCGCCCTTCATGGCGTCAATGGCCGCCCGCCAGCCGCTGCGGTCGCCACGCGCGACGCGCGGCCGCAGGTCCGTCAGCACCTTCGAAAGATCTCCAGCCAACGCCACGTCCACCAGCACGTTCTTGTTGAACTCGGCCGGATCGATATCGATGTGGATCTTGCGCGCGTTCGGCGCATAGGTCTTGATGTTGCCGGTCACGCGATCGTCGAACCGCATGCCGAACGCCAGTAGAAGGTCCGCCTCCTGAATGGCCCGATTCACCCAGGCTTCGCCGTGCATCCCCATCATCCCGAGATTGAGGGGGTGCGACGCGGGAACGGAGCCAATGCCCAGCAGGGTCATGGCGATCGGTATGTCGGCATGCTCGGCCAACTCGCGCACCACGTCCATGGCGCCGGACAACAGAATGCCGTGGCCTGCGAAAATGAGGGGGCGCTTCGCGCCGTTGATCAAATCGATCGCCTGCGCATACTCAGCGTCCGACGCGCGCAACTCGGGTCGATACCCCGGCAGACGGACCGGTCCTTCGTCCCAGACGAACTCGGCCGACGACTGCTGGGCGTCCTTCGTAATGTCCACCAGCACCGGGCCAGGGCGGCCCGACCGCGCGATATAGAACGCCTCGTGAATGGTCGGGGCCACGTCGGCCGCGTCGGTCACCAGGTAGTTGTGCTTGGTGATCGGCAGGGTCACGCCGGTGACATCGGTCTCTTGAAACGCGTCTGACCCGATCAACTTGCTGCCGACCTGCCCCGTGATGCAGACCATGGGTGACGAATCGAGCATCGCGGTGGCGATGCCGGTCACCATGTTCGTGGCTCCGGGGCCGGACGTCGCCACGGCCACGCCGACTTCGCCGCTGGCCCGCGCGAACCCATCGGCCATGTGGGTGGCCCCCTGCTCGTGTCGGACGAGGACGTGCCGTATCGGGTAGTCCAGCATGGCGTCGTAGGCCGGAAGAATGGCTCCGCCTGGATACCCGAACACGGTCGAGACGCCCTCCCGCACGAGGGACTCCCAAAGAATCTGTGCGCCGGTCTTCATCTCGCCCATGGTTCGCCTTCGCTCTGTATCCGTGGTCTCAACGTCGTCCCGGTCGGCGTTCCCGGTCGGCCCGCCTCATGCGACCGTCACCGCGCCCTCCGAGGCCGACGCGACGAGCCGGCGGTACTTCGCCATCACCCCGGAGGTAAAGCGTGGACGTGGCTCCTGCCACGCCTGCAACCGCGCCGCAATCTCGTCATCGCTAATCTCGACCCGAAGCTCTCGGCCCGCAAGGTCGAACACCACGATGTCGCCGTCTCGCACGGCAGCGATGGGGCCTCCGCGCGCAGCCTCCGGAGACACATGCCCGGCCATCAACCCCCGCGTGGCTCCAGAAAAACGGCCGTCCGTCAACAACGCGACCGAGTCACCCAGGCCGGCGCCCACAATGGCGGCAGTGACGGCGAGCATTTCACGCATCCCCGGCCCCCCGCGGGGCCCCTCGTATCGAATCACCACGACGTCGCCGGCCTTCAGGGTGCCCAGTTCCACCTCGGCGAAGCAGGCCTCCTCACTATCGAAGACGCGCGCCGGCCCACGGTGACGTCGTGTCTCATAGCCACCAGCCACCTTCACCACGCATCCCTCGGGGGCCAGATTGCCCTTCAACACGACCAGGCCACCTGTAGGGGTTATCGGATCGGACGCCGCGCGGACCACCTCTTGCCCCGGTGTCTCGCTCCCGGTAGCCGCCTCCTCTCCGATCGTCTTGCCGGTGACGGTGATCGGACCCGTGTTGAGCACGCCCGCGTCGAGCAGCCGTCTCGCCAGCAGCCGACTGCCACCCGCACGGTACAGGTCGGTCGCCACGAACCGCCCTCCCGGCTTCAAATCGGCCAACAGCGGGGTGCGTCGGCTGACCATGTCAAAGTCGTCGATACTCAGCGACACGCCCGCCTCTCTGGCGATAGCCAGCATATGGAGGACGGCGTTGGTGGACCCACCGGTGGCCGCCACGGATGCAATGCCATTCTCCAGCGCCTCACGGGTCATCACCTGACGGGGCCGCCGGTCGGTGCGAGCCAGCTCCATCACGAGAGCCCCGGCGTCGCGGGCAGCTTGCGTTTTCCGCTTGTCGAGCGCCGGAATCGCATTGAACCCCATCGGTGAAATACCGATCAGCTCGCAGACGAGCGACATCGTGTTGGCGGTGAACTGACCGCCGCACGCGCCCGCACCCGGGCACGCGGCGGCCTCCAGCGTGGCCAATTCGTCGTCGGTCATGTTCCCGGCGGCGTGGGCGCCAACCGCCTCGAACACGTCCTGAATGGTGACGTCGTGGCCGTCGTAGCGCCCCGGAGCGATCGAGCCGCCATAGAGCACCAGGCCGGGGACATCCAGCCTCGCGAGGGCCATCACCGCGCCCGGAATCGTCTTGTCGCACCCGACCAGCACGACGAGGCCGTCGAACAGGTTGCCGCGTGCGACCAGCTCGATCGAGTCAGCAATGACCTCGCGGCTGACCAGGGACGCGCGCATCCCCTCGCTGCCCATCGTGATGCCGTCGGAAATGGAGACGGTGTTGAACTCCATCGGCGTGCCACCCGCCGCCTGGACACCGGTCTTGATGTGTGCGGCCAGTTCGCGAAGATGGAAGTTGCAGGGGCCGATCTCGGTCCAGGTGTTGGCCACCCCGATAATCGGGCGCCGCAACGCCTCATCGTCGAACCCAACCGCCTTCAACATCGACCGGGCCGGCGCCCGCGAGGGTCCGTCCGTGATAGCGCCGCTTCGAGTCTTACCTGGTATCCCGCTCATGTCGTATTCCTACTGGCCGTGGTTCGTAGCCCGCCCGGTGTCAGCGGGGCCGGTCCGAGGTTTTGCTCGCTCGCGATGGCGCTGTAGGCGCCCGATGTCTGTCGACGCCCGTCCACGAAAAAGGGCCACCATCCGGTTGTGGATGATGGCCCCTGGGTCGTGCGCGCGTGCTTGGTACATCATCCGCTGGCGGGCGGCGCAATAACGACGCCGACCCGGCGAACAACGACCGCGACAGGGAACACACTGCTGTATGGCATCAAAGACCTGCGCCGAAACAAGCCTTCATGTTATCTCGGCGTCGACTTCGTCTCAAGCTTATAGTGCGCGGCGAGTCAGTCCCGCAGTGCGGGTAGCGGGTCACCCTGGGGCACGAAACGGAGCGCGACCCCGTTGTTGCAGTACCGCGCCCCCGTCGGCTGGGGCCCGTCTTTGAAGACGTGGCCCTGATGACCACGGCATCGCGCGCAGTGATACTCCGTACGCGGCAGAATCAGCTTGAAGTCCCGCTGGAACCCGAGGCGCCCCTCGATCGCGGAGAAAAAACTCGGCCAACCGGTGCCGCTATCGTATTTGCTCGACGAGTCGAACAGCGGGAGATGACACGCCGCGCACACGAATGACCCCTCGCGATTCTCGTGAGTCAGCGCGCTGGAGCCCGGCGGCTCCGTGGCGTGCCTGAACAGCACGGCGACTGCTTCATCTGGCAGGAGGGCGCGCCACTCCTCAAGCGACTTGTCGAGTGTACTGATGTCGTCGATCACAACGTCTCCTCGCCTGCCCCGGTAGGGACGCGGCTGGCCGTTCAGGATACCACCGGGCGCAGGACGGCCCGGATGGGAACCCGATGCCCAGCCGGGTGACATCGGGTACGACTCCAGCGGGACCGCACGGGTAGCGAGTGCCCGCAACCGGTGGCGCGGACGGCCGGCGTCAACCGTGGCTGCCGGATCGTGACTGCGGTTGCGCTCTCGACGGCTCGGCCGCACTGAGTGTCAGCCAGCCTACGTGGCCATCCGCGGCAAACGGGGGTTGTCATCACCGCACCG
>SXOW01000412.1 GCA_005778315.1 Acidobacteriota bacterium | reverse complement strand
CTCGACGACGTCGAGATCAATCGCGGCCGCGGAGGCAGCGCGGCGATGGTCGTCACCCCGACGATGCTCGTTGCAGGGGGTCAGGCGGCCGACAATACGCCGCAGTTGTACGCGATCGACAAGCGGACCGGCGAGCGGCTGGGTGCGGTGGAGATTCCCGGCTTGACGCGATACGGCATGTCGAGCTGGACGCACGAGGGCCGTCAGTTCATCATTGTCCAGCTGCAGGATGGTCTGGCCGCGATGGCGCTGCCCGTGGAGGGGGGCGCGGCCCAGGACCCACACTAGGGCGACGCGCTCGAGTGTCCACCTCATCGAATTGGCCGACGGCGCCGCAACGGAGCACTACGGAGAAAGACCAATGACGGCACGAAAATCAGGAACGGAACTTCCCACGAGCGGGGCGAGCCGGCGGCAGTTTTTCAAATTTCTCGCTGCCAGCCCGTTGCTGGGGTTGGCCTATCAGGGCCTCCCTGCCAGCTGGCAGGAGGCGCTCGCGCACGAATCGCGACACCGGACGGTGCCTGGCGCACCGCGGTGCCCTGGATGCGGGGCGGAGATGGCGCTCCCCTCCCCCACCTCGAGTCGTCTCTCCGCAGTGCAGGATCCGGTGCTCCCCCCGCAGAACGCGCAGGCCGACCAGCTCAACGGACAGGTCATCACCTCTGTCGATGACGCGATCAACATCTGGGACTTTGAACGTACGGCCCATGCAAACAATTTGCCGCAGCACTGGGACTACCTGCATATGGGCGTCGAAGACTACGAGACGCGTAGGGCCAACCGCGAAGGATTCCAGCGCCTCTGGCTGCGTCCCCGGCGGCTCGGTTCGGAGCCCGCGGGACCGCTCGATACCTCGGTGGAGCTCTTTGGCCGCAAGTGGGATTCGCCGTTGTTTCTCTGTCCGGTCGCGAGCCTGCAGGCGTATCACACCGAGGGTGAAGTGGGTGCGGCCCGCGCCGCACGCGCGCGCGGGATCCTGCAGCTCCAGTCTCATCAGAGTTCGCAGTCCTACGACGAGATCTCGGAGGCGCGCGGGGAGCCGCACTGGTTCCAGATGTACACGGTGGAGGACTGGAACGTGAACAAGCGGGTGATCGACCGCGTGGCCAATGCCGGTTGCCCCGTTTTGGTCTGGACGATCGATCTGCTCGGCGGCAGCAACCGGGAGCTGCAGCGCCGGTCACTCGCTGGCGAGGGCCTCGAGTCGGCGCTCTGCCAGCAGTGCCACAACCACCGGCCTGGCTACCAGCGCCCGATGCGGGCCGGCCTGGAAGGCCCCGAAGGGCCACGCCCTCCCTACACCTGGGACTACGTGAAGCGAATCAAAGACGCCAGCGACATGAAGCTCGTCTTGAAGGGCATCACCACGGCGGAGGATGCGGAGCTGGGCATCGAACACGGGGCTGACGGCATCTTTGTTTCGAACCACGGTGGACGTGCGGTCAACAGCATGTGGTCGACCATCGACGCGCTGCCCGAAGTCGTCGCCGCGGTGCGCGGTCGCGTGCCGGTCATGCTCGACAGCGGCGTGCGACGCGGCAACGACATCTTCAAAGCGCTCGCCCTGGGCGCCGACGCGGTGGGTATCGGGCGTCCCTACGTCTGGGGTCTTGGAGGGTTCGGCGCAGACGGCGTGGGCAAGGTCATCGAGCTGATCCTCGCCGAGTTCCGGATGGCCATGCAGCAAACGGTGACCACGACCACCGGTGAGATCACCTCTCGCTTCGTGATGGAAGGTCGCAATCCCATCATGATGCGCAACAACGAATTCGGTTTTGGGCTTTAGCTAGCGAGAGCCGCGCCCTGGCGTCGGAGGACTTCCGCTATGTCGCTCGTGAACATCTCGTCTGGCGCCGGTACAGCTCGGCTGGGCACGGCCCTGATGGCCGGACTGCTGCTACTGAGTGCCTCGGCGGCGGCCCAGTCGACCGTCGACTTCACGGTCTCGGGCACCTCAACCGTGCGTGGCTGGACCTGCGCAGTGACCGGGACGGCCGAGGTCACCGCGGGCTCGGCCGCACCGGCCCCCGGCTTTGCGAGTGGTGTGCAAGCGGCCACGCTGACCGTCCAAGTGCGGGATTTCGAGTGCCCGAACGCGGAGATGACCGAGCATCTCATGGAGGCGCTGAAACCCGACGAGTTCGCTGAGATCACCTTTCGGCTCGATAGCTACGAGCCCGCGGGGCCGCGTGTCCGCGCCAGCGGGACGCTGACGATCCACGACGTCACCCAGGCGATCACGATACCGGTCACCCTCACGCCAGGAGGCCAGGGCGTGGCGATTGAGGGCGAGACCAGCATCGACATGACCACGTATGGCGTCGAACCGCCTGTCGTCATGCTGGGGTTGATGAAAGTGGGTCCGCAGGTTCGTATCGAGTTTGAAGGACTTATCGCTCCGTAGCGCCCTCGGCGCTCGCGTCGAGCCGGCTCCAGCTCACGGTACGACCGAGGAGCCGCACGCCAAGCCAGCCCCGTACTTTGAGCACGCCGTCCTGCATCTCGAGGTCCGCCTTGTACTGCTTCCCGTTCTCGGGGTTATAGATGCGGCCGTCGGTCCATTTCTTGCCGTCGAAGGCGAAGTTCAGGATGAAGTCCGCCCCCACCAGCGGTCGGCCCCGCAACGCGGGATCAGGATTCTTCGCATCCACGCCATCCGCGGGTGGCTCGTCGTAGAAGTGGCGGAACTTGCCGTGATAGAGACCGTCCCGTTCATACACCTCCACGTGGGCGCCATCGCCGGTGTCCCAGAGGCCGATGATGTCGCCAGGCCGCTCGTCGGCTGACGCCACCCGAGGGGCACCCGCCGCCACGAGCATCGCCAACGCCAGGACCAGGCCGGCTGGACCGACAACCGCCCTGGCTGGCTGCACCCGCATCGTCTACCGCCCAGCGGCCGCGTCGGCTGCCGCCTCCTGCTGACGCGCCCCGGCAAGGATGTTGTAGAGCCCGTAGTTGCCCTCATGGCAGGCGTATTCGTAGATTGGGAATTCGCTCTGCGCCATCGGAATCCGGTAGGTCCAAGGCTGAGCCCATGCGTCGGGATCCTCGATCGTGACCTCATACAACAGCGTCCCCTCGGAGGCGCGCGTAAAACGCTCGGTGAGGTGCAGGCCCGCCGTCGTCAGGCCGTCTCGAAAACTCGTTTCACGCAGGAAGTTGGTGGTCTCTACGACCAGCGTGTCGCCATCCCAGCGCCCGCGCGAGTCACCCATCCATTGCCGGACGCTGTCTGGCAGGTGTGGCCGACCATCGAGTGGGATCACCCGCGCACTGTGCACCATCTCGTTCAGCAAGACGACGTAGTCCTCGGTCTGCGTCACCTGCACGTTCTGGTTGTAGCCGGCGGGCGTCATTGGCGGACCAGAGTTGAAGCCGAGAATGCACCGCACCGCGAAGAGACCGGAGCCCAGGTCGTCGACGAACCCACCGTAGGTTGGTGAATGGGGGTCGACGCCCTCCCTGGCCTGCAGCGCCGCTTGCTCTCGTGCCGCGGCTGCG
>SXOW01000043.1 GCA_005778315.1 Acidobacteriota bacterium | reverse complement strand
GCCGTGGTCGAGCAGATACTCGCTTCGCTGAAATCCTTGGGGAAGGCGCTCGCCGCGTCGTTCGATGACCTGGGGTCCGGCAAAGCCGAGGCGCGCACCCGGCTCAGCGATGATCACGTCTGCCAACATGGCGACGCTGGCGGCGACCCCGCCAATGGTCGGGTCTGTGAGCACCGTGACGTATGGGACGCGGGCTCGGTCGAGCCGCCCCAACGACGCACTGACCTTGGCCATTTGCAGCAGCGACAAAGTGCCTTCCATCACACGCGCTCCGGACGACGCGCACACGACGACCAATGGGCGATGTCTGGCCAAGGCCCGTTCGGCCGCACGGGCGATTTTTTCGCCTGCGACCAGGCCGAGGCTGCCTCCAATGAACCCGAACTCCATCGCGACCGCTTCGATCGTGAGGCCGCCAATGGTCCCGGTCGCCGCAATGACGGCATCGCGCAATCCGGTGGCGGCACTACCCGCCTGGAGCCGCGTGGGGTAGGGCGTCTGATCGGTGAAGGCGAGCGGATCGGCCGAAGCGAGACTGGCATCGTGCTCTGTCCAGCGCCCGTGGTCGAGCAAGGTCCGGAGTCTGGCTGCAGCGCCCAAGCGCAGGTGGTGCCCACACGACGAGCACACATGGAGGCGTCGCGCCTCGTCCCGGTCCCGGAGCGTCCGCCCACAGTGTGGACAGGTCATCCAGAGACCGAACCCGTCAGCGTCCGATGGGGTTGCGGCAGTCGGGAACAGAGCCATGGCGCATGGGACCAGTACTAGCGCGGCACATAGTAGCGAGTGCCCTGCCCAATGAGCCGTACCTGTCGTAGCAGGTCGTCGATGGCGGGGTCACCCCACTCGCGATCAACGTGCGAGGTTTCGACAACCAACAGCGGCGTCGACGTGTAGTGGAAGAAGAAGTGGGTATACGCCTCGTTCAGCTCGCGCAGATAATCCGGCTCGGGCGGGGTGTCGCCGTTCTCTCGGTATTCGCGGTCGCGCGCGGCAACCCGCCGTTGCAGCGTGTCAGTCGGAACCTGCAAGTAGATTACGAGGTCCGGGGCGACCACGTCGCCGGCGAGCAGGTCGAAGAGCCGCTGGTAGATGAACAGCTCATTGTCGTCGAGGTTGAGATATGCGTAGATCTTGTCCTTGTCGAAGAGATAGTCCGACACGATCTGTTGCGCGAAGAGGCTGGACTGGCGCAGTTCGACCTGCTGGCGATGCCTCCGCAACAGCGAAAACAGCTGAGCCTGGAATGCCGCGCCCGGTCGTCCAGCCGCGAAGTCGGCGAGAAACGGATTGTCAGTCTCGTCAACCACCATCGTGGCTTCGAGACGAGCCCCCAGCCTGCGACACAGCGCCGTTTTCCCGGCCCCGATGGGCCCCTCGATCGCGATATGGCGGCATTCCACCCTGGCGCGAGTATACCAGTCTGGACGGGTCGTTCTCCGTGGCTCGCCCCCGCCGGAAGGCGCCTGGCCGCGTGATACGATGCGCGGACGGCAGCCAGCGTTCCAGGCGATCTTCATGACTTCCGCTCGTTCAACCGGCGTCGTGTTGGCCCTACTTGTAGGACTGACGTTCGTCGGATGTTCGGCCGCGCCGCCGCCCGTGGTGCTCCCCGAGGCGGCGCCGTTTCTCGTGTCCTACGAGCAGAAGCTGTCGTGGATCCTGCAGTTAGAGGACCAGCGGCTGCTACGCGACCCGGCGCTGCCGGACTCACCGCCCCCGCGTGACATCACCGTTCCTGTCGAGCCGGACAGTGAGTCGTCGACCGGAGCCGACGTGCCGCCAGGGGTGGGTCCCCCGCTGGTTCCGGTCGTGCCGTCTGACGTGCCGGACCTGATGCACCTGGCGAAAGACGCGAGCGCCGCCGTCCGGCGCCGGGCAGTGGTCGCGATGGGGCGGGCCCGGCTCCCGGATGCCGTCGCGCCATTGACGGCCGCCCTGTCCGATCCGCAGATGGAGGTGCGGGCGTCGGCGGCGTTCGGACTGGGACTCCTTGGTGACGTGACCGCGGCACAGCCCCTGGCGTCACAGCCCCTGATCGATGCGTTGCGGGACGTGGAACCTGTCGTGCAGGCGAGGGCCGCGCAGGCACTCGCGTCACTCGGCGCGACCGACGCGGTTGACGCGATTCAAGCGATGGTGGCGAGGCACGTGACCGAGGCGTATGCCGTCGACCCGGAGGAGCCTGGCTATCCGCTCACCCCGCGCGTTGAGGCATTCCGCTCAGGTATCTACGCCCTGGCCGCCTTGGGAGCCTACGAGGCACTCGCCGCCACCGTATTGACCGACGAGGGAGAGCCCATCCTATGGTGGTGGGCGGTAGCTCACGCGCTGAGTCAGGTCGGCGATGCCCGCGCCGTGGGTCCCTTGAGCACCCTGGCCGGCATCCAGGGCAGCGTTGGCGTTGCCATTGCCGCGAAGGGTCTCGGAGCCCTGCGAGCCTCGGCGGCGCTCCCCGTGCTCTTCGAGTTGCTTGATCTGCGTCGCCGCGACACGAGGGTGGTGATCAGCGCCGTGCGGGCGCTTGGTGCGTTGGGAGACGCTAAAGCGGCGCCCGCGCTCCGTCAACTGCTCACGACACGTGACCTCGATCCGACGCTGTTGCTCGAACTGGTGGAGGCACTCGCCTCAGTCGGTGCGCGTGAGTCGACCGATGTCATGATCGAATTGTTGACGCATCGGTCGCCGGCGCTTCGGGGAGCCGCGCTGCGCGGCCTGGCCCGCCTGGACCCGGACCTGTTCTTGCTCGTGTTGTCGGGCCTCCCTCCGGATCCTCGTTGGGAGGTGCGGGCGGATCTCGCGGAGGCATTCGCCTCGGTCGGACCGGAGGTCGCCGCCTTCCGGCTGGCCACCTTGTTGGATGATGAGGACAGGCGCGTCGTGCCGGCGGTCCTGCGCTCCCTGGTGGCCGTAGACGCGCCACACGTTCAGGATCTTTTGATCGCTCATCTCACCGACGAAGACGTGGTGGTGCGGAAGACGGCCGCCAGTTTGCTCGGCGACCGTGGCGACAGCGCGGCAGTTGAACCGCTGGCTGCCCTCTATCGTGCGGCGATCGGGGACCCGTCCTACCTCGCTCGCGCGGCTGCGGTCGACAGCCTGGCCAAGATCGGCGGTGCAGCCGCGGTCGACGTGATCAGGCAAGCCCTCGCTGACCCGGACTGGGCCGTCCGGGTGCGCGCGGCTGACCACATCGACTCACTTGACCCGGCGGCGGATGCGCGGGCGGCCATTCGCCCGGCGCCCTCCCGCTTTCCCGCGGAGATGTATCGCAATCCGGAGCTGATTAGGCCGTCGGTGTCTCCCCATGTCTTCATCGACACAGAGCGCGGGACGATCCAGTTGGAGCTCGCCGTCAACGACGCGCCGCTCACCGCGGACAACTTCATGCGCCTGGCCCGTTCAGGGTTCTACAACGGGCTCGTGATCCATCGCGTGGTGCCCAACTACCTCGTGCAGGCAGGAGACCCACGCAGCGACAACGAGGGCGGTCCGGGCTACACCATTCGTGACGAGCTGAGTCCATTGCCATATCTGCGGGGCACGGTTGGGATGGCGCTGGACTGGGCCGATACTGGCGGCAGCCAGTTCTTTATCACCACGACCCCCCAGCCCCAGCTCGATGGTCGCTATCCGGCGTTCGGACGCGTCATAGACGGGATGGATGTCGTGGACCAACTGCAGGCAGGCGACGCCATTCGGCAGGTGCGAGTGTGGGATGGAACAACGCCTCAGCCCTAGCAGGGTTCTCGGTACAAAAAAAAGGGGCGACAACAATCGCCCCTCCTTTTTGACGGTTCGAGACCCTTAGCGCTTTTTCGCGCCCTTCTTGGCTGCGGTCTTCTTTACAGCCGCGGCCGGTGCTGCGGCGGGCTTCGGCGCGGCTGCTTTCTTGACCGCCTTCGTTGCCGCTGTCTTTGCTGCTGCTTTCTTCGCCATTCGTCCTCCTAGGCACGGCGGAACCAACCATGCTCCTGCGTTCACATCACAACAGGTAGGCTGAGCGTCCCGCCCCCATACCAGATGTAGATTATGGGTGAAAATTCAGACGTGTCAAGCACAAACTTCCGTAAAAGTCAAAAGAGAGGCCAGACCATCACTCTGTATTGGCGGTTATCGGTCGGACCCGGCCCCACCGATAGCCCCTGGCACACTCGTGCGCGTCTGTTGCTTGTCGGCGTGACGTTCGAGTGCCAGCGCGATGAGCCGATCCAGCACGGTCCCATACTCCACACCGCTGGCCTGCCACATCTTGGCGAACATGCTGATTGTCGTGAACCCCGGGTGCGTGTTGATTTCGTTGAGGAAGAGGCGGCCGTCGTCGCGTCCAAGGAGAAAATCGACCCTGGCCATGCCGGCCCCGTCGATCGCGCGAAACGCGTCCACTGCCATGCGGCGGACCATGGCGGTCTGGTCGGGATCCAACGATGCGGGGATAGTGGTGGTCGAACGGTCGTCGAGATACTTCGCCTCGTAGTCGTAGAACTCGCGGGAGGTGATCACCTCCCCAGGCACTGAGGCCTCAGGGTCGTCGTTGCCGAGCACCGCGCATTCGATCTCGCGACATGGCGTCACCGCTTCCTCCACGACGATCTTGCGATCGAATTCCGCCGCCACATCCAGCGCTGCCGGCAGGGCGTCGGC
>SXOW01000411.1 GCA_005778315.1 Acidobacteriota bacterium | reverse complement strand
CGTCGTTGCGCACTTTCCGGTTCGCCGTGTAGTGATTGATCATCGAATCCATGTTGCCGGCACTGATCGCGAAGAACAGGCGCGGACGGCCAAAACGCGTCCAGTCTTCAGCAGAGTGCCAGTCGGGCTGAGACAGGATGGCCACCCGAAATCCGGCCGCCTCGAGCACGCGCCCCAGAATGGCCATGGCAAAACTCGGGTGGTCGATGTAGGCATCACCCGTGACGAAGACCACGTCAACCGCGTCCCATCCCCGCTGATCCATCTCCGCGGCGGTCATGGGCAGCGCGGTGCGGGCGCCCGCGTCAGACGGCCCCGGTAACATCGCCAGCATGTTGCCGGTGGCACCCGGCGGATCGAGCGCGCGGACTGTCGTCATTAGGGAGTGTGTGGCCGCTGCCGCGGCAGGGTCACGGAGCGCGTCTGCCCCCGTCCGCCCGCCGCACGATGCGGGGTCGTGAAGGTATGACGTATTGTATGTCCGTTCATGACAGACGCCACAGACGTGATCCAGTGCACTCATGGCGGTGAGTGCGGGGCCTGCGCCCTGCTCGGTACCAGCTACGAAGACCAGCTCCAACGCAAACGGGAGATGCTCGGGCGGGCGTTGGCCAAGCACCCCAGCCTCCGACGCATTCGGGCGCTGCCGTGCGTGCCGTCCCCGCTCCAGGATGGCTATCGCAACCGCGCGAAGATGGCGGTGGGATTGTCGCGCCGCGGTCTCCGGCTCGGCTACTTTCAGTCCGGCACGCGGGAGATCGTGGACGCCCCGGACTGTCGTGTGCTGGTTCCGGAAGTGCTGGACACGACGCGCCGGATCCGCCGGTTTCTGGACACCTCGCGGCAGATCCCGTCCACCTTGCGCCACATCGACGTGCGATGTGGGACGAATGTGGCCCGTCAACATCTCACACTCGTGTTCCGGGCCACGGAGCAACAGCCGTTCCCGGTCGACGCCCTCCGGCGACAGTGCCCCAGCGTGACGGGGATCGCCGTCAATCTCAATCCGGGCACAGATGCACAGGTCATTCGCGGCGCCGTACGGCCGCTCTGGGGCGACCGGGAAGTCTGGGTCGAGCACGCAGGCTATCGACTACGCGTGTCACCGGCCGCCTTTTTTCAGGTCAACCTGTCGCTATTGCCGACGATTCACACGCTCATGCAGGAGTTCTTCGGACACGGCGACGTTCTGGCCGACCTCTACGCCGGCGTGGGCACCCACGGATTCGCGCTGCGGCGGCAATTCCGCCGAGTCCTGTTTTCCGAGGGCAGCCGCAGCGCGTGTGCCGACCTGAAGTCCACGATCAAAGCCCGGCGCGTCTCGGACGTGTCGATCTCAGCCGTGGCGGTGGAGCGCGGCCTGGACCGGCTGCGCGAAGAAGCGCCGGACGCAGTGGTGTTGAATCCCTCTCGCGACGGCGCGCGGGAAACGGTGCTCGATGCGGTGGCACAGTGTCCCGTGACGAAGCTGGCCTATCTGTCCTGTGATCCCACGACGCTCAGCCGCGACCTCAACATTCTCCACGGCCACGGCTTCACGGTCCGCTCGGTGCAGCCCATCGATATGATGCCGCAGACTGGGCAGGTGGAGGCGCTCGCTCTGCTGACGCGTCCGCCCCAGACGTGACCCGCCGTCCACGACCGCGGCGGTCACCCCCGCTCACTGCGGCCGCATGGACCGGATAAGATACTCGCCCAGATGAGACCTTGGCTCGTCATCATCTTCTTTCTGTCAGGGGCAGCGGCCCTGATCTATCAGATCGCCTGGCAGCGAGCGCTCTTCGTCATCTACGGCCTGGACGCGGTATCGGCGACCATCGTGGTCACCGCGTTCATGCTGGGACTGGGATTGGGCAGCCTGGCGGGCGGCGCGCTGTCCAAGGCCTACCCAGGTGCCGCCGTCCGGCTGTTCGCCGCCTCCGAGGTTGGCATCGCCATCTTCGGGTATGTCAGCCTCGACCTCTTTGGTCTCGTCGCCGGATGGACGGGGGGCATCGGCTACGCGGCCACCGGCGTCGTCGCGTTTTTGCTGGTCGTGATTCCCACCACGCTGATGGGTGCCACCCTGCCGCTGCTGGTGGCGCACGGGACAACGTTGACCGGGAATGTCGGACGCTCCGTGGGCACGCTGTACTTCGCCAACACGCTTGGCGCCGCAGCCGGCGCCTACATCGCCGCGACCGTGCTGCTGCGCGCGCTGGGCCTCAGCGGCACCGTGCACGCGGCGGCGGCGCTCAACGCGTGGCTGGGCGCAGTGGTGTTCGGACTGACCGCGGTTGAGCGTCGGGTCTCATGAGACTCTTCATCGCCCTCGTCGTGGCCGCGCTGAGCGGGTTCATCGCGCTGTCCTACGAGATTCTGTGGATTCGGGTGTACTCGTTCGCCACCGAAGGCGCCCCCCAGTCGTTCGGCTTCCTGCTGAGCGCCTATCTGACCGGGCTGGCCCTCGGCGCGCTCTTTGCGCGCAGCTACTGCCAACGAACGGACGCCACGGACGAGGCAGACCCGTTGTTTTTCGTGGGCCTGTTCTTCCTGGTTGGGAATATCGCCGCGTTCCTCGTCGTGCCGCTGGCGGCCGACCTCGTCGGCACGCGTGAACTCGAACCCGAACAGTTGTTGCCGGTCTTCGCGTTCGCCGCGGCCGGCCTCGGCACCGGCTTTCCGCTGCTCTCGCACTACGCCATCCCGCCCGATCGGAGTGCCGGCACGCGGCTGTCCTATCTGTATGTCGCCAACATCGCCGGCTCGACCATCGGTAGCCTGGCGACGGGACTCTGGCTGCTCGATGCGCTCCCGCTGCGGCTGGTGAGTCTGGGTCTCGTGTTGGTCGGCACGGCCATGAGTTGCCTGCTCATGGCCGTGTCCTCGAAGGCGTCGCGGCTACGAGGGGCTGTCACGGCCACCTACGCCCTGATCGCGGTGGGCGTGCTGTGGTCGTCGCCGACCCTGTATCACGCGCTCTACGAGAGGCTGATGTATCAGGGCTTCTACGACGCCGAGGGCCTG
>SXOW01000042.1 GCA_005778315.1 Acidobacteriota bacterium | reverse complement strand
TCCTGGAAGCGGCGCAGGCCGCCGGTGACCCGGCGTTCCGTCGGGTGGCTGAAGACACCGTGTCGTATGTGCGGCGCGAGTTGACGCACGCCGACGGGGGGTTCTTGTCGGCAGAGGATGCCGACAGCCTGGCACCGGAGTTGGTTGACCAGCCCGGCGCCACCAAGACCGAGGGAGCGTTCTACATCTGGGGACAGGCAGAGATTGAACAGCTGTTCGGTGCCGACTCCGATGTCGTCCGGTTCCGTTACGGGATCGAGCCCGGGGGCAATGCGCCGCACGACCCGCACAACGAGTTCACCAAGAAGAACCTGCTCTATATCGCCCGGGACATCGATGATGTGGCGCGGTTGTCCGGCCGCTCAATAGAGGACGTCACCACAGTGCTGGACGGCGCCCGCCTGCGTCTCTTCGAGGCCCGGTGCGCCAGGCCGCGCCCCCACCTGGATGACAAGGTGCTGGCCGGGTGGAACGGTCTGATGATTGCTGCCTGCGGGCGGGCGGCTCGCGTGACACCGCTGGACGAGGCTGGCGCCGCGACGTCGCTCGAGGCGGCCGTGCGGGCCGCCGAGTTCTTGCGCGACCGCTTGTGGGACCAGGAGCGGGGCCGTCTGCTCCGACGTTTCCGTGACGGGCGATCGGATATTGACGGCTACAGCGAGGACTATGCGTCCGTGGTCTGGGGACTCCTCGAACTGTTTCAAGCCGGCGGTGATCCGGCGTGGCTCGATTGGGCGCGTCAGCTCCAAACGATTCAGAACGAGTTGTTCTGGGACGACGCGGACGGTGGTTGGTTCAGTACGACCGGAGACGACTCGAGTGTCCTGCTTCGTTTGAAAGAGGACTACGACGGTGCGGAACCCTCCGCCAGTTCCATGGCGGTGGGCAATCTGCTGACCTTGGGGCACCTCGTGGGTGGCGACGAAGCGGCAGACTACGGCGACCGCGTTGAGCGCGCGCTGCGCAGAGTCGTGACGGCCCCACAGGCCGCGCGCGTGGTGCCCTTGATGGCGGCGGCGGCATCGACCTTCCTGGCTGGTGTCTCCCAGGTTGTCCTGGTCGGGGCGCGGGACGCGCCCGGGACCCTGGCGCTCCACCGCGTGCTGGCCCAGCACTATCTGCCGGGGGTGGTCAGCCTGATCGTGGAGCCCGGTGCCCACCAGGATGCGGTCGCCGAGCGGCTGCCGTGGGTTGGCGCGCTGCGCGCGGCCGGTCACCAGCCGACGGCCTACGTGTGTCGCGATTTTAGCTGTCAGGCGCCGGTGACCGATCCGGATGCCCTCCGAGCGCAACTCGAAAGCACGATTCCGTAGACAATTGAGGCATAGACTATGACGTTCGACGTAGAGGTGCTGCTGAAGGGGACGGACGAGGTCGTCACCGAAACCGTGACCCAGGGCGCGGACGTGTCGGCCTGGACCGACGAGGATGTTCGCCAGGTGCTGCTCTCCACCCTGCGAGTGTTCGCTCGCGCGAGTGGCGACGACACGCCAGGCGGTGACGTCGCGCTTCGAGGCCTGAGCTGGATCGTGACCGAAACGACCGGTGGTGTCGCCATCGCAATCGAGATCCCGAGCGGGGCCATAGCGGCCGGACCGTTCGACCTCGCGGTCGATGAGTTGACGCAGATGGTGACCCGGGTGATTGCGACTGGTGTCCCGACCGTACCGATCAGCACGTCGGTGCACTAGCATCCTGCGAGTCGAGGCCGGCCAGATGCCGGACGCGGCCCGCGATTCGGAGGGCGCATGCAGACCACACGCGCGTGGACACGACTGGCGGTGATTGCTGCCGCCCTCGGTGCTACGCCCCAGCCCGCCGTCGCGCAGACCTCGATTGATGCGGGCGCGTGGCCCAGCTACGGCGGGACCAACTGGAGCCAGAAATACTCGCCGCTCGACCAGATCGACGCCGACAACTTCGACGACCTGACCATCGCCTGGACCTGGCAGTCTGAGGACATCGCGCTCATCGAGAGTTTGCAGCGGAGGTATCTGCCGCCGCTCGACGCCAGCGGTCTCAAAGCCACCCCCCTCGTGGTCAACGGGGTCATGTATCTGAGCACCGGTCTGGCGCAGGTCGTGGCGCTTGACCCGGTGACCGGAGAAACGCTGTGGGTCCACAATCCTCAGGCGTACACCACCGGCGGGAATGCCAGCATCGTGGGGCCATGGCAAACGCGAGGCCTGGCCTACTGGACCGATGGCGCCGACGATGAACGGCTCTTGATTGGCACACACGATGGCTTCCTGATTGCCGTCGACGCGCGTACCGGGCGCCCGATCAACAGCTTTGGCGTCGACGGGAAATCCGACCTGCACACGGCGGTGCCCCGTGCCACCCGCGGCAACCTTCCCCTGTTCAGTAACGAGGGGCATACCGTGTCGCCGAACTCGCCGCCGGTCGTCGTGCGCGACACGGTCATTTCCGGCGCTGCCATGTCGGACCGCCCGACGCTCAAGGAGTGGCCGCCCGGTTCGGTCCAGGGGTTCGACGTGCGCACCGGCGACCTGAAGTGGATCTTCCACACCATTCCCCAGGCGGGCGAGTTTGGTGAGGATACCTGGGAGAACGGGTCGAACCTGTATACCGGCCACGCCAACGTCTGGTCGACCCTGAGCGGCGACGACGAACTGGGGCTCGTGTATCTGGCCACCACGGCGCCGACCAGCGACTACTGGGGCGGCGAGCGGCTGGGTGGCAACCTGTTCTCGCAGTCGATCGTCGCCGTGGACGTGGAGACCGGCGAGCGGGTCTGGCATTTCCAGGCGATTCACCACTGCGTCTGGGATTGGGACTTCCCGACCGCGCCGACGTTGATGAACATCACGGTGGACGGCCGCGACGTGCGGGCGCTGGCCCAGGTCAGCAAGCAGGGATTCACCTATGTGTTCGACCGCGCCACTGGCGAGCCGGTGTGGCCTATCGAAGAACGTCCGGTGCCACCGTCCGATGTGCCGGGCGAAGTGCTGTCGCCGACCCAGCCGCATCCGACCAAGCCGCCAGCCTTCGAGTACCAGGGCGTCACCGAGGACCTCTTGATCGACTTCACGCCGGAGCTCCGCGCTGAAGCGGTCGAGATTCTCAAGCAGTACGCCCATGGGGAGCTGTTCACGCCCCAAACGCTGTACGACGCCAACGGCACGCACGGCACGCTGCAGGTGCCGGGGTCCGGCGGCGGCGCCAACTGGAGCGGCTCCGGCGCCGACCCGGAGACCGGGTTCCTCTACGTGCCGTCGGAGAGCGGCCTGACGCGGATGGTGCTCGTCGAAGGGAAGCCGAGCTTTACGAATCTCCGGTATGTCCCGAACGGCAAGCTTGGTCCCGAGAGCGTGCACCCGGACCATCCCCCCGCCGTGACGGGGCCGCAGGGGCTTCCGCTCATCAAGCCGCCCTACAGCCGACTCACCGCGTACGACATGAACCGCGGTGAGATCGCCTGGCAGACACCCACGGGTATCGGGAGTGACCGCATCCGGAATCATCCTGCGCTAGCTGGTCTTGACTTGCCGCCGCTCGGTGGGCAGAACACCACGAGTGGTCCGCTCATCACCAAGACGCTGGTCATGCTCGGTCTGGGGCCGGCCGGCGCGACCGACAGCTCGGCGCTCGTGGCCTACGACAAGGCGACGGGCACGCCGCTCGCCCAGGTGGCGCTGCCGTCGAGGCCGCTGGGTACACCGATGACCTACGCCATCGACGGACGACAGTTCATCGTGCTGACGCTGCAGGGGGCGCAGATGGTGGCTCTGGCACTCCCCGCCGCTCCGTAGGTGCCGCGGCGGGTGGGCGGGCGGTGGAGCGGACCGTGCGGCTCGGGCCCTCGGTCGGGCGACGATGACGTTGGTGTGGCCCAGTTATGACGCTGCCACGCGCGCTACTCAGCATCGGTCTGGCGGCTGGGCTCCTGATGGTGCCCCCGCACCGTGGCCTGGCCGCGCAGCCCGCCGAAACGGCCGACGACGGCACCCACCGCGGCTACCTCGCGGTGCGGTTGTCGCCTACAGGCGGGTGGGCGGTGATCGACGCCCACAACGCCGACCAGCTGTTCCTTCCCGCGTCGGTGCTCAAGGTCGTGACGGCGGCGACCGTCCTGCACCATCTCGGCGCCGACTATCGTTGGCTGACCCGCCTCACGTCCGACGGATCGGTGAGCGGCGCGGTGCTGGACGGCGACCTGGTCGTCGAGCCGGGTGGGGACCCAACCTGGGGTGAGGCGTTCTTTGCGGGCGGCGCGGAGGAACCCCTGGCCGCGTTGGCCCACCAGCTCCGCGCGCGTGGGCTGACCCGGGTGACGGGCGATCTGGTCGTTGACGCGGCGCGGTTTCCAGGGCGTCCCCATCCCGCCGACCGTGGCTTCAGCGACCTGCCGTACCGCTTTGGTACGCCGACCGCCGGACTGGCCGTGGATGAGGCGACCATCAGCGTGCGGGTGGCGCCAGGGGACGCGGTCGGCGAGCCGGCCGGCGTGACGGCGCCAGCCGGGGTGGACGTCATCAATCACACCACCACGGTCGGGCCAGAGCGCCGCGGCGAAGGCACCCTCGATTTCGTGCCCGTGTGGGGCACCGACATGCTCGTGTTACGCGGCGAGTACCCCATCAGCGAGCCGCCGTTCGTCGTGGCGGCCAGCGACCCGGCGCCGGAACTCCGTGCCGCGCGCCGGCTGCGAGCGGCGCTCGCCTCGGCCGGGGTCGCCGTCGACGGCGCG
>SXOW01000410.1 GCA_005778315.1 Acidobacteriota bacterium | reverse complement strand
GGAGAGGATGACGTAATCGAACGGCTCCCCCAGATCCGCGGGGGTCTCGGCGTCCACCTCGTGCAGTTCGAGTTCGGGGTGAGACGCCGCGGCGACGCGTAACATCTCCAGGCTCATGTCGAGGCCAACCGCGCGTCTGGCCCCGAGCGAGGCGAGCAGATCGCCTGTGCCCACACCGATCTCCAGCACGGCCGCGTCCGGCTCGGTGTAGAAGCGGTAGCGGCGCACCAGCTCCTGTAGATAGCAGCGCCGGACCTTCCGCCACACGTCGATCTGCGCCGCATACGCGCGAAAGGAGTCACACACCCGCGCATGCGTCTCCCCGCGTGCGCTGGCGGTCTGCGCGACGGGCGTAGTCGGACGATCTGTCAGAGCAGGGCCGCCCATGGGGTGCCAGAGGTGCAGCGGCGCGGCGTTGGCCGTGTCGGTAACGGGCGCTGGCGCGGCGACGTCGACGATAGTCTAGTGTAGTCCGTCATGAACACTGTGACGTCTCGAGCTTCTTGCGGGCGCGTCACGGCCGTGACGAGTTCAAGGCGGACTACACTAGAGGACTTCTGCTCCGGGGGGCGCCGACACCGTTGGCCAAACCAGACACGCGTCCTCGCGGCGCCCTCGGTGAACGCCTGGCGCTGCGGTGCTACCAGGTCGTCCAACGAGCGCACCTGCTGGAGAGTCCGCTCGGTCGGGGTGCGTTCCAGGTCGGGTATCGTCTGTACAAGCGACACGGCAGCGACCCTTACCGCACCCTCGTCCGCACCCGACCAGGACTCTTCTCCGGCGGTCACATCCTCGATATCGGCGCTAATATCGGCTATACCGCGTCCCTGTTCGCCGAGGCGTTGACGGGCAACGCGCAGGTCTTCGCCTTCGAGCCGGAACCCCGGAGCTACGCGGCGCTCAGCCGGCTCGCCCAGCGCTCTCGTGGTCGCATCACGGCCATCCCCTCTGCGGTAGGCGAACGCCTCGGCGAGGCACAGCTCGCGCTCAATGACCTCCACCCGGCCGACCACCGGATCGCGGCTAGTGAGGCGCCGTCACCGGAGATGGCGCGACGGACGGCACTCCGCGTGCCCATGACGACGGTGGACGCCTTTCTCGCGGAGCGCGGGGTGGCCCCCAACGAAGTCCGTTTCATCAAGATCGACGTCCAGGGGTACGAAGCGCACGTGATCGACGGCATGCGCCACGCGCTCGCGGCGGCCCGTCGCCTCGCCCTGACGTTGGAGTACGACCCGCAGCTGCTGCGAGAAGCCGGCAGGTCCGGCACGACGCTCCTGCACGACCTTGGTCAGCTCGGCTTCTCGACGCTCTATCTGCTGCACCCGCGGACCGCCCCTGCCCGCATCACGCTCGAAGCTCTCGCGCGCGCCATGGGTGAGCGCCCCTACTGCGATCTCCTGCTGCTCAACGGACGCTAAGGTCCGAGAGCGGCCGACGCCGGGGTGTATACTCGGCCACTCCTGGAAGCGACTGACAGACCGATGTCTCGCGTCATCATTGGCTCGCCGCTCTTCAACCATTCACACGACGTCGCGGTGGCGATCGACTCGATCGTCGGCCAGACCTTCACCGACTTCGCGCTCGCGCACGAACGGCATCCCGAGGCCGAGTACTTCGCCTGGACGAGCGATCACGACCTGTGGCACCCGTGCTGGCTGGAGCGCCTGGTCGAGACGCTCGACGCGCACGCGGACGTCGTGCTCGGGTACCCAGGGCGACACGCTGGCGCGCCGCAGCCGTCTGGCGCGCCGTTCCCTGATGGCCAGGAGAACCCATGACTAGTGCGCGTCGAGTTGATACCGCCGAGTAGCGTGCCGATCAGACAACGCGCGAGTCAGCTTGGCGTCGAGGCCATCCGGCGTCCCGGTCTCCTGTTCCTGAAGATGCTCCGGGCAGTGCCCGTCATTCGGCGACGAGTGATCCCGGCGCTCATCAAAGAGGAACTGGACGGCATTCCAGCGGCGGCCGCCGCCGAGGCGATCACGCGCGAACTGGAGCGGATTCAGCGCACCAGCGTTCCTTTGGTCATCGGGCCGTGGGTCGGTGAAGTCGGGTTCGAGCTGTTGTACTGGATCCCATTTCTGAACTGGGCGCTCACAGAGCACGGGCTCGAGCAGCGTCGGCTCATCGTCGTGTCACGCGGAGGGGCCCGCCCCTGGTACCGGCACCTGACGAGCGAGTATGTCGATGTGTTCAGCCTGTTTTCCCTGGAGGAGTATCGGGAGGCGAACGAGGCTCGATGGGACCTGGCGGGCCATCAGAAGCAGTACCGGGTCGAGCAGATGGATCGCGACATTGTCGACCGGGCCAAGGCGCGGCTGCAGCTCCCGGAGGTCGAGCTCTTTCATCCCTCGCTCATGTACCGCTTGCTCCGCTTCTACTGGCTCGAGAAGGTGGGCAGAGGCCTCCTGAGCCGGCACACCGAATACCGCCGGTTGGCGACGGTCGAGCGCCGCGCGGCGCTGAAGGACCTCCCCGACGAGTACGTTGCGGTGCGCTTCTACTTCCGGCCGTCGTTTCCCGATACCCCTGAAAATCGACGATTTGCGGCCGATGTCATTCGATCCCTCAGTCGCGAGATGCCCGTGGTGCTGCTGAACACCAGGCTCCAGCTGGACGATCACGAGGACCTCAACGTGGACACGGGGGTCTATCACGTGGACCATCTAATGACGCTCGACCAGAACCTCGAGGTGCAGACCGAGATCATCAGCCACGCCCGCGCCTTTGTCGGCACCTACGGCGGGCTGGCGTATCTGGCGCCCTTCTACGGCGTCCCGTCGATGTCGTTCTACTCTACTCACGCGGAGTTGCTTCCCGCGCACCTGGATGTCGCCTGGCGACTGGGGCGGACGATGGGAGGCTCGGTCACGGCGATGCAGACGGGGGTGGGTGGCCTGCTGGGCGGACTGCTCGGCCATGATCGTGGACGCCGGCTGACCGACGATCGCAGTGGCGGCTGAATCACCATGACCGAGCGCATGCCGACATCTCCGGGCCCGATCAGGTCGCCTCTGCGCCGGGCACGCACAGCGGTCCCGCGGCGGTGGCGCAGGCGCTCCTGACCGAGCCTCGATCCTGGTTGGCCGCGGTCGGTGTCCTCGTCTCAGCCGTCGTCATCATCCCGATGGCAGGGGCGGCGCGCGCCGCCCCTGCCGCTCTTGACCTACGAGGAAGCCCGCGACGCGGTGCCGGGCTACTGGATTGCCGCCACACCGGCGTTGGCCGCGTCTTCATCCTGCTGCGCCGACGCACCGCTGCACCCCAGGGCGCCCACGGTCTGGCCATCCTTCATGATCGGGACGGCGCCCTGGAGGAACAACATCGCGCCCCCCTCGATGACCTTGTCCAGCCCCAAGGACGCGATCCTGGTCAGACCGCCCGACGGCGCGCCGAAGGTCGCCGACGCCCGCGCCTTGCCCACCGCGACGTCCGCCGTGAAATACCGGGCGCCATCCATGCGGGCCAGCGCCACAAGAGCCCCTCGGGCGTCCACCACGGCGCAACTGAGCCCGACGCCCAGCTCGACCGCCTTGGTCTCGGCCGCGGTCAACGCCTGCTTCGCCTGGGCCAACGACGGCCCACTCACGCCCTGTGCGCCGGCCGTCCCTGCCATCAGCGCCAGCGACAGACCGACCCCCAGCGCTACGGCATACCGTGTCCTTCCAATCATCGTGATCCCTTTCTCTCTTGACAGTCGAACAAACGCGCCTTGCCCGCGTGAGTATCACAGGGCGCTCCGACCCACCGACACGCGTACTCTGAGGAAATACGTGGTGGCTTCTTCGTGCGCGGCCCCCCAGTATACCGAGCACGGTGGGCGCGCATCGTGTTGGCCTGACGCCACGCTTGTTCTCGACCGTCCGATAAGATATCCTCCGAAAGAAAATAAATTTAATCATCATGAAACATCGTAACGAACCTGAACGGGAGAACGCCGGCATCGTGACGTTGCGTTCGGAGTCCGACATGGGGGTGTCGTGAGCCGTGGCGGCTGGCTGCTTCTCCTGGCTGGCGTCGCCGGCGCCGGCGCCGGAATCGTGTGGGCGACCGGGCGAGGACCAACCAGACTCGCCGTCGAGGCCGGTGTCGTCACGCGGCAGGGGACCTTCACCTCGACGGTCACCGCGTCTGGGGAGATCGTGGCCACGCGCTACGCCGACATCGGATCCAGTGTCATGGGTACCATCATCAGCCTGCCCGTGCGCGAGGGAGATGCCGTCGAGGCTGGACAGGTGCTCGCGCGAATCGACCCAGTCCAGGCCGAAAGCGACGTGGCCGGTGCCACGGCGCAGGTAAGCGCGCTCGAAGCCGACGAAGCGGCCGCGGCCAGTCAGGCGCGGGTCGCCGCCTCAGACTTGGCCGCGTCGGAAGCGCGGGCCCGGGATGCCAGCCAGGTGGCCGCGCGGCGACTCCGCTTGTTCGAGGCGGGCCTCAGTCCGGCGTCCGAGCAGGAGACGGCGCGCGCGGCCACGGAGGCGGCCGACGCGCAGGTCTTGGGCGCCCGCGCCGCAACCGAGCGAGCCGAGGCGGCGTTCACGGCCGCGACGCGGCGCATCGCGCAGGCGCGTGCGCAGGAGCGTCGTGCCCAAGACGTGCTCGATAAGACCTCCATCGTCTCGCCGATCAACGGGGTGGTCACCCGACTGCAGGTGCGCGAAGGCGAAATGGTGGTGATCGGCGTCCAGAACCAGCCGGGGACCACCCTGATGACCGTCTCGGATCTCGGCGAGATCGATGCCGAGGTCAAGGTCGCCGAAGCGGACGTGCTGCGGCTGGAGCTTGACCAGCCGGCGGCGGTGACTCTGGAAGCGATGCCCGGGCGCGCGTTCACCGGCCGGGTGGTCGAGATCGGCGCCGGCGCGCTGCCGCTCGAGGGTACTGGCGCCGCCGCCCGGGAGTTCCGGGTCGTGGTACGTCTCGACCGCCCGGAGCCTGGCCTGCGTCCGGGTCTGACGTGTGACGCCGAGATCACGACAAGCCGCAGGTCGGACGTGCTCACGGTGCCGCTCCAGAGCGTGGTGCTCCGCCCTGACGACGACGGCACCGAACGGACGGGCGTTTTTGTTATCCGCGACGAGCAGGCGGTCTTCACGCCGGTGACAGCCGGCATCATTGGGGGCCTGGACATCGAGGTGACCGGCATCCCTGACGGCGAGTCCATCGTGATTGGGCCGTATCAGGTGCTGAGGGAGCTGGAGGACGGAGTTCAGGTGTCGGTCACCGATCCTGGACGCTGACGATGAGGCGGTTGACACCTAGGCTGTACGTCGAGGGCATCGCCGAGGCGGTGTCCACCCTCCGCCGGTATCCGCTGCGAGCCTCGCTGGCGGGGCTGGCGATGGCGGTCGCGGTAGCGACGAGCGCGATCGTGCAGACGAGCCTGAACGGCCTCGCGGAGTCGGCGCGACAGACCAGCGAACGGGCGTTCGGCAGCAACTCCTTCCTGCTCACGCGGCTCGCGACGGGCGGGCTCAGTCGACGGGACCTCGCGGTGAAGAGCGAGCGTAATCCCAACATCACCCGCCGGGATCTCAGATTTCTCGAGACCGTGGCCGACGGCGTGGTGACCTACGGCGCGGTCGCGCAGCGCCAGGCAGATGTCGGCGCGGCCGGGCGGTCGTTCGAGAACGCCGCGATCAATGGGACCCAGGCGACCCTCACGGCGATCCGGGACATCAACCTCGCCAGCGGCCGATTCTTGACCGCGGACGAGGAGGTGCGGGGAGCGCAGGTGGTCGTGCTGGGCAGCGAGGTCGCGGCGACGCTGTTTCCCGGTGTCGACCCACTGGGCCAAGCGGTGCGGATCGGTCTGCGACGATTCCGTGTCATCGGGCTCCAGGTCCCGCAGGGCACTTCGGGTGGGCAGGCGCTCGATCGCATCGTGTACATGCCGTTGACCGCGTTCGAGCGCACGTTTGGCGCCCCGACCAGTCTGCTGGTCTACGCGACCGAGGGCGCGGACCGCTCTACGCGAGCGGCCGAGGATCGTGCGCGTGTCTCGATGCGCGCCCGTCGGCACCTTGGTCCAGGCGCGGACGACACGTTCGACATCGTCACCCCCGAGGCGGCCCGTGGCTTCGTCGACCAACTGACCCAGCAGGTCAGCGCCGCCGGTCCGCCGATCTCGTTCATGGCGTTGGTCGCCGCCATCATCGTGGTGGCCAACACGACGCTCGTCTCCGTTACGCAGCGCACCCGCGAGATCGGTGTACGGCGCGCGATCGGGGCGTCGCGCCACAGCGTCGTCGTCGAGACGCTGGCGGAATCAACCGTCGTCGCCCTGGTCGGAGGTGGTCTCGGCCTGGTCGCGGCGTTGGTCGCCGTCAGCCTGGCCGGCGCCGCGCTCGCCATCGAACTGTCGCTGGAATGGACCGTGGGGGGTGCGAGCCTGGCGGCGGCCGGCCTCAGCGGGCTGGTGGCTGGCTGGTATCCGGCAAAGCGCGCGGCTTCCAGCAACGTCGTCGACGCGCTCAGGCTCGATTGATGCAGCGAAGCAGCTGGTGGAACGGCGCCTCGGAGGCCATGACGCTGGCCGTCGATTCACTCCGCACGGAGCGGACACGCTCCGCGCTGGCCGTCGCCGGCATCGTCATCGGCATCGTGACGGTTGTGCTCGTCGCGTCCGTGCTCGCCAATGTGCGCAACCAGATTGCCCTCCTGTTTCGCGACCTCGGTACTGAGAATGTCTTCGCGTTTCACCTCACGGGGGACCCGTATGTGACGCCGAGCGACGCCGAGGCCCGCCGTCGTCCACTCGAGCTCGACTTTGTGGACGACATCCGGCGGTTGGGCACCACGTCGGTCGACGCGGCGGCGCAGGTCATCGTCCCAACGGCGACCGAGCAGCAGGTGCTCGTGGCGCGCGCCGGCCTGAACGAGTCGGACACGGTGCTCGTCGAAGGCGTGACGTCGACGTTCTTCTCCGTGGTCGGCGGCGAGTTCGCCCGGGGACGACCGTTCACCGAGGTCGAGAACCGTCAGGGAGCCCGGGTGGCGGTGGTGGGCGCGAGCCTCTCGCAGGCGCTCTTCGGCAGCGTGTCGCCGATCGGGCGGACCTTGACCCTGGGCAGCGAGACCTACACGGTCGTGGGCGAGCTTGCCCCTCGTCCGGGCGGGTTTCTTGGCGAGAATCGTCAGGACAACGTCCTCAGCCTCCCGGCCGACACGGTGCGCCGACGGTTCGGGATCCCAGAGCGGGTGGTGCTCTACGTCCGATCGGCACCCGACGGGCTCGATGAATGCGTCCGAGAGACGGAGGCGATCTTGCGGCGGCTACGCCAGCTGCCGCCAGACGCAGACAACGACTTCACCCTGTCGACTTCTGAGCAGATCATCTCGACGTTCGATGCGCTCAGCGGGCGGATCGCCCTCGCGAGCGTCGGCCTGGCCGCCATCAGCCTGCTCATCGGGGCCATCGGCGTGGCCAACGTGATGTTCATCGGGGTCACCGAGCGGACCCGGGAAATCGGGTTGCGACTGGCCGTTGGCGCCCGTCGACGCGAGGTGCTGCTCCAGTTTCTGATCGAGGCCGTCATCCTCTCGGGCATCGGCGGCGTGGCGGGCGTGGGAGCGGCGCTGGGGATCGGGCTCGCGCTGACGGTCGTCGTCACCGGCTTCTCGGCCGTCGCGCCACTCTGGGCTGTCATCGCCGGCGTTGTGGCGTCGATGGGCGTCGGCATCCTCGCCGGCTACTGGCCGGCGCAGCGGGCAGCCGGGCTCGACCCGGTGGAGGCGCTACGGCACGAGTAGGCGGCGGCGATCGTGTTCACATGTTGTCGCCGCGAAGGCCTGGCCGCGGCCCGAGCGCGTTGCTACGGTTTCTTCGCCTTCCTCGGATGAGGATGGATCCCGAATCTCTGATCATCCCGAGCGATGGCGGCCGCCACCCGTTCCATCGTCGGCTCGAAGTCCTCATGACGCGAGTCGAGGTAGAGCCATTTCTTCAGAATGTCGTGAGGCGCCAGCTGCGGGAACTCTTCAGTGATCGCGGGCTGATGCGCATGGTCCGTGCAAATCAGGACGCCATGCCACGTCCACCGGCCAGTCCTGGTTGGTTCGACCAGGAGCATCATCTGGCGGCCGAACAGGTAGACGGCCAGTCCACCGAACATCCTCTTGGTGAAGAAGCTGGGGTGGTCCTCGAAGACCTGCAAGATCCACTCGTTATCGAACGATTTCATCTATGTTGGTGTCGAGCGGCGGGCGCGGCCGCGTGCGAGCAACAGCGGGCGCGGCCAGCGACTTACCGTTCCGTGCAATAACGATCTCTTCACCCACCTCGACTCGCTCGAGCAGGCGCGAGAGGTGGGTTTTGGCGTGCTGCTCGACCCCAGACAGCGTGTGCTTCCCGAGGTTCGCCAGCGGTCCGGTGCTGTCCCCGAAGCGGTCGAGCCGCACGCCCAACTTGTCGAGCAGGGAGACGTGCAGATTGGCTAGTGGGGTCCCCTGCGGGTAGAGCACATACCGCCCGCCGTCGATACCCGTCTCCTTGCCGGCCACCACCGCAATCGGCAAGTCGTCGAAGAAGTGCGTGTTGCCCAGTAGGAGTAGATCGGTCATCAGCTCGGCGTGCTCGGCGTGGTCGGTCGGGATGCCGATCGGCTGGTCGACCACGGGCAGTTCGCGTTCGTTCTGCGTCTCTGCCATCTGAATACGCCGTTCCACATCTCGCACCGAATCGAGGTACTCCTCAAACTTCGCCTGGTCGCTGGGACCCAGGCGTGTATTGCGCGAGTGCGCGCCGGCTCGGACCACCGCGAGGGCCGCCGCCTGGTTGAGCCCTCCGAGCATCAACACCCGGTCCTTGTGTGCTTGCAGCGTCTGCAGCGTCGGCGGGAGCTGGTCGATCGGTCCTTCCGTGGTCGGCGACCAGTAGCCCATCGACATACCGTTCGGCGCGTAGAACACACCGAACCGTCTGGCAGGCGCCGCCCCACTCTGCGCGAGCGCCGTCAGCGCCGGCACCATGCTCTCCATCCACGGGAGCGCTAGCGTCACACCCAGGCCACGAAGGACGGTACGACGAGGCAATGACTTCTTGGTGATAAACATAGTTAGGGTTGGGCGACCGGTGCTGCGTCGGCGTGATCGTCGTTCGGGTCGGTCACTCGGCGCTTCTGGAACGGTAGGCTATTGACGATGCCGTGCACAAGGGACGACCACCGATAGTCTGCGTCCGCCGCGTCACGAGTGAGCTGTCGTACCGTCGGGGCGTCGTGGTACTCCAGCCCGAGCCCCAGGGCGTACGAGAGCAGCTTCTCGGTCAGCGTGCGAACGAACTCGTCTTTTCGATTGAGCAGCAGATGCGTCCGGAGCTCCTCCGGGCCGTTGACGGTGCTTCCGTCGGTCATGGTCACCGTCGTGTCGATCGGCGCTCCTCCATCGGTGTCGCGCCACCGGCCCGTGGGGTCGAAATTCTCGAGCACGAAGCCAAGCGGATCCATCGGAGCATGACAGCTCGCACAGACGGGGTTGGCCCGGTGCTGCTCCATTTTCTGCCGTAGCGACGTCGGCGCCTCGCCGGGGCTGTTCTCATCCAGGGCGGGCACATCCGGCGGCGGGGGGGGCGGCGGGGCGCCGAGCAAGGTCTCGAGCACCCACTTGCCTCGCACCACGACTGACGTGCGGTCGGCGTATGACGACACGGTCAGGACGCTGCCGTGCCCCAGAAGCCCCTTGCGAACCGACCAGTATGAGACGCTCACCGGCGTCTCCCTCCGCGCCTGTCCCGCCTGTC
>SXOW01000409.1 GCA_005778315.1 Acidobacteriota bacterium | reverse complement strand
GTGGTCGCCAACCTCGCGCGGATCTGCGGTGACACCGTCCCTTCAGACGACGGCGCCATCGCCCGCAGTGCTGGCAGCGTCACCAGCAGGACGACGAGGCCGGCCAGGACGTGCACGGCGTGCACGGCGGTCAGCATGTAGAAGAACGAGGCCTGTGGTGACGTCGGCACGAACACGCCGAGGTCAGCCAGTGCGCGCCAGCCGGCGAGCTGGCCCCCCAGGAACGCGAAGCCCAGCCCCGCCGCGACAAGGAACCCCGCGCGGGCGGCACCCCACCGAGCGCGCTCCGCGGCGCGTCGGCCCCGCTCGGCGGCAAGGGTGCTGCCGCACAGCACGATGGTGTTGAGCCAGAGCACCGACGGCATCCCGATCGGCCTCCAGTCGGTGCCGGCGCGGCGAACGATGTAGGCACTGGTAAACGCGGCGAAGAGCATGACCACAGTGGCGAGAAACATCCACACGCCGAGCTGCAGACGCTGTTCCCGCTCCACAGGTCCGTGGTCGGTCCAGGTATCGGTGGAGGTCAACGTGTTCACCCGACTTTCCTCGTTCGTCGTGCGAGCCGCTACACGGTCACGGCCACCTCGGCGGCCGTGACCGTCTGGGGGACGTAGTCCTCGGCGACGCCGTCTACGCTGTAGTCATAGGGCCACCGGCTGACCGTCGGTGGCATGGCGAAATTCCCGTGCGGCGGCGGCGACGGGACGGTCCATTCCAGCGTGTTCGCCTGCCATGGGTCTTCGGAGGCCACACGACCGCGGACCAAGCTCCACAGGAAGTTCCCAAGAAAAATCAGTTGGCCCGCGATCAGCGTCAGGGCGAGGATGGAAATCAGACCGTTCTGGGCTGCCGCCTCCCGCAGGAACTCGTACGTCTCGAACGCGTAGTAGCGCCGCGGCATCCCCTGCAATCCCTGGAAGTGCTGCGCGAAGAAGACCATGAAGAAGGGAATGAACGTAGCCCAGAAGTGCGCCTTCCCGAGGCCCTCGTGCATGCATCGCCCGAACATCTTGGGAAACCAGTAGTAGATGCCCGCGAACATGCCAAACAGCGTCACGCCACCGATCATCAGGTGAAAATGGCCGACCACGAAGTACGTGTCGTGGAGCTGCATGTCGGCCGTCGCGTTCCCCAGGTAGATCCCCCCGAAACCGCCACTGCCGAACAAGGCGATCACCCCCAGGGCCCACACCATCGGCGACCGCAGACGTATGGCGCCACCCCACACACTGCCAAGCATGTTGACCCCGTAGATGGCCATCGGAATGGTGATGAGCAACGTCGCCAGTGAGAAATACTCGCCGGTAAACGGGCTCATCCCGCTCACAAACATGTGGTGCCCCCACACGATCATGCTGAGGGCACCCACCGCGATGAGCGCATAGACCGAGCCTCTATATCCGAACGGCGGCTTCCGGGTGAAGACCGGCAGGATATCCGCGGCAATCCCGAGCGCCGGCAGGATCAGGACGTAGACCTCCGGATGGCCCAGGAACCAAAAAAGATGCTGCCAGAGCAGCGGAGACCCGCCCTGATGTGGCAGAACGATGTCGCCGAAGACGAGCCCAGCCGGCAAGAAGAAGCTGGTTCCGAGATGCCGGTCGAAGAGCAGCATGATGGCGGCGGCCGTCAGAGGCGGGAACGCGAGGACGCCGAGAATAGACGCGATGAAGTAGGACCAGACCGTCAGTGGCAGCCGCATCATCGACATCCCGGGCGCGCGTAGGCTGAACACCGTGGCCACGATGTTCAACCCGCTCATCGTGAACGACGCGATGAACAACGCCATGCTGAGCAGCCACACGCTCTGCCCGGCGGCCGACCCCGGCACCGCGGACGGGACGGCGCTCAGCGGCGGGTAGGCGGTCCACCCCGCGGCGGCAGCACCGCCCTCCACGAGGAACGACAGCAACATCACCACGGCCGACAACAGGGCTATCCAGTAGGACAGCATGTTGAGGAACGGAAAGGCCATGTCCTTGGCGCCGATCTGCAGCGGAACCAGATAGTTGCCGAACCCGCTCACGAGCACGTAGGAAATGAAGAAGAAGACCATGATGGAGCCATGCATGGTCACCACCGCCAAATAGAACTCAGGCGTCATGATGCCGCCTGGCATCCCGTTCGGCAGCCACTCACCCAACAACGTCTTGGGCACCGTCGGCCAGCCGAGTTGGAGGCGTATCAGGACCGCAAGGGCGGCGCCGAAGAGCCCCATGACAAGACCGGTCAGGATGTACTGAATGCCGATGACCTTGTGGTCCGTGCTGAAAACGTATCGACGTAGAAACCCGTGTGGCTCGTGCATCGTCATGCTTCCCGCTCGCGTAGCCACCGGTCGAAGTCCGCGTCAGACACGACGTGGAAGAAGCCCTGCATGCGGTAGTGACCCATGCCGCACAGTTCTGTGCAGGCGATCTCGTATCGTCCTTCGCGGGTGGGAACGAACATCACCTCCGGCGTCATACCGGGCACCACGTCCTGCTTCACCCGCAAACTGGGCACAAACAGACTGTGGATGACGTCTGACGATCGGAGCCGAATGAGAATCGTCCGGTCCGCCGGTGCGTAGATCTCACCGGTCCACACGACGTCATCGGCGCTGCGCCGATCATCGCGGTCGAGGCCGAGGGGGTTGGACGCCGAATCGATCAGTTCGGGGCGTAGTCGACCGAACTGGCCGTCAGCTCCCGGGTATCGTGCGTGCCACATGAACTGGGTCCCGGTCACCTCAATCACGACCGCGTCGTCCGGCGGCGTCGCCATGAAGTACTCGCCCCACACCGGGATGCCGATTGCCAGGACACCACCCTCGGCAATGAGCGCCATCAACATGCCAAGCGCCACCGACAGCCGCCGCTCGGCTCGAGACGAGGCCGCCCGCCGGCTGACCTGCGCTCTGTGTGTGCCCTGCCAGATGAACACCGCGAGGACGAGATGACCCACGAGAAACAGTCCACCGGTGGAGATCAACAGGTAGTTCAGCATGACGTCGATGCCGGCGCCGTGACGCGACGCGAGCTCGGGGAACCAGGACCGCGCGCCATAGGCCACCCCCAACAGACCCACCAATCCGAACAGAGCCCCGAGCGCCATCCCCTCAGCCCGGAACCGACCTCCCCCTAACCGTGTCGCCATGCCGTTCGCTGTCACGCCATTCCTCCGCTTTGCCGGACCTGTCATGCAGTCCCGCGTTGCTCCCCGGAGTTGTGTTACAGCAAGTGACGTACCGCCCTCACGCGGCGCGGTACGCCCTCAATCGGGGGGGCTCGGCGGCGAGCTGCGGGATTTCACGCGTCCATCCGGAGGATCACGCGGGGCAGGTCACGCGAAGACGAAGGGAACAGGGTGCGATGCCGCTACCCCCCGGTGGTCGGCAGTGGGGGTGCCGCGACCTGAACCTGGATATGCGCGGACGTCCAGCAACATTGCGATCCGCTGCCCCCGGACCCGGTCTCGTCGAGCGCCTCCACACCTAGCAGGTAGGTGCCAGCTTCGGAGAACGTGACCAGCGTCTCGGGAGACTGTTCGGCCGTCTCGAACGTCTGCGTCTGCTCGACGAACGTCACGTCGCCCGGCCCGCGGAGTTTCTTCCATCGGAGCACGAGCGGTGGAGGTCGCTGGCCAGCAGGTGCTGAGCGATCACTGGCGCCGGATGGCGCGGGGGCGGAGCCGTACCCGGTCGGCTTGGTGTCACTCGTCCAGAGCTTCAGGGAAAGGGGTTGCGATAACGATGCGGTGTAGGCGGCCGCGATGCCACCGACCGGTGGTCCCTCGAACCTCGACCCGTCCGCGGCAAAACGCAGCGTCGGAGGTCGGTTCTTGTTCGCCGCGTCCTCGAAAGGCTCGACATACCACCCAGGATCCGTGTGCATCGGTATCGACGCGCGCTGACCGTTGGAGACGAGCGTCCACGTCAACTGCGTCGCTTTGTCTGCGTATTCCTTGCCGACCACCACGGCAAACACGGCCCATCCGCGGGTCGTGTCGAAGTGCGTCGGTTGCCCGCGGTCAGGTTCCCCTGGAGAGAAGAAATTGTTCTCTCCAACTGGAATCTCGAATGTCTGCTCCTTGTTCGGGTTGAAGTATCCGATCAAGAAGGTGTAACTGCCGTCCGGGTTGCCGTACCAGCCCTCGTAGACTGGCCACACGGCCTGACCGAACGCCTTGTGTGGCGCCTCGAGCGGGAGTGACTGCGCCGCAGCGCTGGCGCTCATCGCCAAGACACCGCCAACGGCGATTGCAGCCAGGGCGACCACGTGGTTCGTTCGCATGACCTTCTTCCCTTCCGTCTGTCTGTGCCTACCCTGGGCGGCGCCGAGGGTTGCGAATGGCGGCGACCGCGCCGTGGAGCGGCCGCGTCTATTCCTCGCTGTCCGTCCGCTCGGATCCGGACTTCCGCTCGGCCACGGCTGCCTCGAAATCCGCGTCATCCAGATACGTGACGTTCACCCACGCGTGGCCCATTTCGTCCACCGTGCGATCGCCCCAACCGACCCACTGGTTCGGGTCCGGATTCCCGCGCAACCCGGCCGTGTTGTCGTACCAGGCTTTGAACGCCAGGACGGTCCCCTTCGGCAGGAGAGGCGCCGCGTCGTCGGCGTAGACGTAGTTGTTGTGCCAGTTGAAGTCGAACTTGCTCACCAGGCTCAACACCTGGCGGCCACCGTCCGGAAGAATCGCTTCCATCTGCATGCCGCGGCCACGCAGGTGCAGGTGCGGCTGGAAGTTCTCGATCCGACCGTTCTGTTTCATCACATGGAATGCCTCGGTCACGGTCATCTGATTCGGGAGAATGGAGAGCGCCTCACGGCCACCTTCGAACGTGGTGAACGCGGACAGCACCTGTCTGTGCTTCGGTACTTCGCCCACCGGGTAGAGATACAGACCCAATTCGACGGTGTCGGTGATCTGCTCGCCAACGGCGTGATAGTGGATATCCCACACAATGCTCGAGTCGGCCTTGATCAGCTTGCCGCTGTTCGGACGCATCATCTCGCCCTGCTTCCCGACCGCCCACTCCATCAGCAGACCGGGACCGATGTCCGACGCTGCGCCCAGGGCCGCGTCCGCCTCCTCCTGCTGAAGGCGAGCCAATGCATGGTGCGTAATGCGTCGCCCCGGCACCGTGGACGGTCGAATCTCGATCCCTCGGATCCAGCGGTCCTCGGTCAGGCCGGTCGGCACTTCCGGCTTCCACCAATGGTCCTGAGCCAGCGCCGGCATGGTGTACGGCGTCGAATGGATGATCAGGTCGGGTGGTCCGCCAAAGACGTCGGCGTAGTTCCAGACATCGTCGTCGGCGAAGACCGCCGGTGGGGGCATGTCCGCCAGGTTCCCCTGCGGGGCTCCACTATCAACCCACCGCACGACAGTGTCGATTTCCGCGTCGGTCAGTGACCGGTCGTTCTTGAACGCCTGAATACCAACGGCCTTGTCGATATGCCAGGGCGGCATTTGTCTGGTCTCGACGCGCTGTTTGATCGACCGGGCCCAGGGCCTCACTTCGGCGTAGGTTTGCAATGACATCGGCGCGATGTAGCCCGCTCGGTGGCAGGCCTCGCACTTCTCACGAAAGATGGGTGCGATGTCTTTGGTGAACGTCGGCTGCTCGTCCGCCACCTCGGCCGCCGCCGCGTGCAGCCCGACCGGCATCGCGAATGCCGATACCAAGAACGCGATTACGGGACCGAACCGGTCGGTTCTCGAGAGCGCCATGTCATTATCCTTTCCGGAAGTGCTGTGATTCGGTGCTACTGGACACAGCGTGAATGCAATTCGGATGCCATCCGCAACGCGGTCAGACTGCCCCGAATGCGGGCGCTAACGACGACCATCGGTCGACCCCCGTTTGAAAAATTGGCGCGACCCAGGGAAATTTCCTCAGTTGAGGCTGCGCGGTCTCTGGGACGCGACGACGTAGCATCGCCTCTGAGCCGCCCGTGTCCCCACCGCGGCTGGCACGCGTGTTGCTACCTCGTCGCAGAGAGCCGCTGCCATGCGTTCGGAAACCACCACGGTCGACCCGGTCCGACAGGCTGAGGGAACGGCGGTGAACCAAGCCGCCGTCATCGCGTTCCTGTCCTCAGCGGACGCCTACGGTGGGATGGCGGCCGTGGAACGGATCGACACGCACACCTCTGTGCTGTTTCTCGTCGACGCGCGCGTGTTCAAGCTGAAGCGCGCGCTTCGGTACGACTATCTCGACTACTCCACGGTGGAACGTCGTCGCGAATGCTGCTTGGCGGAGGTCCGCCTCAACCGTCGAACGGCGCCGTCGCTGTATCACCGGGTCGTGCCGGTGACGCTCGACCACGCTGGATCACTCGAATTGGGCGGAAACGGACAAGCCATCGAGTGGCTGGTCGAGATGTCGCGTTTTGAGGAGTCCAGCCTCCTCGATCGTCTCGCGGAGCGCGGCGCCTTGGAATTGACGCTGATGGCGGACCTGGCACACGCGGTGGCGCGTTTCCACGCAATCGCCGAATGGCGATTCGACCATGGCGGTCGGCGCGGGATGGCCTGGGTCATCGATGGCAACGCCGACGGCTTTCACGAGTACGGCGGGGGTGCACTCGACGCCGCCGACTGTCGCCAGCTCACAACGCTGTCCCACGCCACGCTGGACCAGCAGGCCGACCGCTTGATGACTCGGCGGGCTCAGGGGTGTGTCCGACGCTGCCACGGGGACCTCCACCTGCGCAACGTCTGCCTGCTCGACGGGCGACCCACGCTGTTCGATTGCATCGAGTTCAGCGACGACATTGCGTGTATCGATGTGCTGTACGACGTCGCGTTCCTGGTCATGGACCTGCTCCATCGAGGCCTGCCTCGACATGCGCACGAGGTGTGCAACGAATACGTGACGGCGACCTGCGACATCGACGGGCTCGCGTTGATGCCGCTGTTCCTGTCGGTCCGGGCCGCGGTGCGAGCCAAGACGAGCGCAACCGCAGCTCGCATGCAGCCCACGCCAGAGGCGCAAGCCCGAGAACAACAGGCGGCACGGGACTATCTGGCATTTGCCCTGTCCGCACTCCACCCCGTTCCCGCCAGTCTCGTGGCGATTGGCGGTCTCAGCGGCACCGGCAAGTCAGTTGCCGCACGGCACGTGGCTCCGAACATCGGCGCCGCACCGGGCGCGTTGGTGCTCCGAAGCGACGTGGTGCGAAAGTCGCTCCTCGGGGTACCGGCCGCGGACCGGCTGGGATCGGAGGGCTATACGGAAGGCGTGACCCGTCGGGTCTACCGGGAGATGGCGGCCCGAGCCGCGACCGCGGTCGCGGCCGGGCGCGCCGTCATTGTGGACGCGGTGTTCGCCGATCCCCGCGACCGGACGGTCATCGCCGAGGTCGCGCGCGCCGCGGATGTCCCGTTTACCGGAGTCTGGCTCGAGGCGCCGGTCGACACCCGCATCGATCGCGTCCAGCAGCGGTCGGGGGACGTATCGGACGCGACGCCGGCCGTGCTTCGTGAGCAGTGCACCAAGCCGCTGGGGCACCTCGAGTGGTCCCACGTAGACGCGGGTGGAGACCGCGACGCCACCGCACGAGCGGTCACGGTCTTGGTCGGCACCACCACCACACGTCGCTAACCGAGATGCCCGCCCTCCTTGACCTCCACGCCGTTAGGGGCCGCGGGCAGTCCTTGCACGTGGACCCCAACGGCATGGAGGACATCGCCCGTCACTACATCCGCGACCTGGTCTACGGTGCCAACGACGGCATCTTGACCACCTTCGCCGTTGTCGCCGGCGTGACGGGCGGCACGTTGTCCGCAGGCACGGTGCTGGTCGTCGGCCTCGCGAATCTGTTCGCCGACGGACTCTCCATGGGCGTCGGCAACTACCTTGGCATCCAGGCCGAGGAGAGCGTACGGGCCACCGCCGGACTGGCCGAACGTGAGGCGCGACCTGCCAGACACGGGGCTGCGACCTTCGTCGCGTTCGTCGCCGCCGGTGCGGTGCCGTTGGCGCCGTACCTCACCCCCGACATCTCAACCAACCGGTTCGGATGGGCGACGGCGGCCGCGCTGGCGACGCTCTTCGGGGTTGGCGCGGCACGAGCACTCGTGACAACGGACCGGTGGTGGAAGACCGGCCTGCAGATGCTGTCGCTCGGCGCCGTGGTGGCGATCGTGGCCTACGGCACCGGGTGGCTGGTGGCGGAACTGGTGGTCTAGTCCTCTGGTGAACGTTGGAGGTCGCGCCGAGACCGGCGCCGGGCCGGCTGGGACCGCGTGAAGGGTCGCGCCGATCCAGCTACCGTCCGCTTCAACCAACTCATCCTCCAGGTCCCGCAACAGACGGTCCGTTTCAGTGTGGCCCGCTGTCGCGTCCGGGTATGTAGCGGACCTCGATGGCACGCTCAGCCTCCACTACGGGCCGCATCTGCTCGGCCGCTATGACGTCACCGGAACCCTCCTGCTGCCGGACCCGAAGGCAAAAACCTCCCGGCGGAAGAGAGTGGCCGCGTGAGCACGGCACCGACCCTCCCGCGCAGAGACCGCATACCGGTCCGGATCCCGACGCCCTGGAGGTCGGGCGGAACTCCGGTCGTCGCTCACAGCGAATCCTGGAGCCCGGAATTCTCCGCTTCACCCCCGGCGGTCCCCCGCCGGGGCATTCGCTCACACAGGCACCCCATCGTCGCAGTCGGATGCCACGACCTCGCCGGGGCCGCGGCGTATACTGGCGCGGCATTGGTCCCAGCTATGCTGACCTGCCAGAAATCCGATTTCGCGTTGCCCGTCGGGCTGCACTATCTGAACTGCGCGTATATGGCGCCGCTCGCTCATCGCGTGCGGGCCTCCGGCATCGCCGGCATCGATCGGCGCGCCACACCACAGCTGATCGGCCCCAGGGACTTTTTCGAGGAGAGTGACCTGGTCCGATGCCTGTTCTCACGCATCATCAATGCCTCGGATCCGAATCGCATCGCGATCGTGCCGTCTGTCTCCTATGGCCTGGCCACGGTGGCTCGGAACGTCCACGCCGGCGCCGGCGACAACATCGTGGTGCTCGAGGAGCAGTTTCCCAGCAACGTCTACAGCTGGCGCCGACTCTGCGCGGAGCGCGGACTGGCGTTGAGGACCGTGGCCGCGCCACCACGTCGCGAGGGCGGGCGGGCCGCGGAGTGGAACGCGCGTGTGTTGACGGCGATCGACCGCCGCACGGCGGTCGTGGCCCTCCCACAGGTCCACTGGACTGACGGGACCCTGTTCGATCTGGAGTCCATCGGACAACGGGCCCGCGAGTGCCACGCGCTCTTCGTGGTCGACGGCACGCAATCGGTCGGCGCCTTCCCGTTCGACGTGCAGCGCATTCAGCCGGACGCGCTCATCTGCGCTGGGTATAAATGGTTGCTCGGCCCATACTCGACCGGGCTGGCCTACTACGGACCGGTCTTCGACGACGGTACTCCCTTGGAAGAGGGCTGGATCGCCCGGCGGAACAGTGACGTCTTCGCGGATCTGGTGCGATACCGTGACGCGTATCGGGGCGCGGCCGTGAGGTACGACGTCGGTGAGCGCTCGAATTTCACGCTGCTGCCGATGCTGGCCACGGCGCTCGAACTCGTGCTGCAGTGGACCGTGCCAGCCATCCACGAGTACTGCCGCACGCTCACGGTCGACCTGACCCAAAGGCTGCGGGAGCGTGGCTACTGGATCGAAGAGGACGCGTGGCGCGGTGCGCACCTGTTCGGCGTGCGTCCACCGGACGCGCACGGTGCAGCCCTGGCCAGCCGACTCGAAGCCCGACGGATCACCGTGTCACTACGAGGAGACGCGATTCGCGTGTCGCCCCACTTGTACAACGACGCCGAGGACGTGATGGCGCTCCTGGACGCACTGGTCCAGTGACCGGGGCCGCACCATCATCGCGGCCACGGGCGGTCAACCACGCGACTCGAAGGACCAGGGTCCTGCCCGGTTCGAAACGCGCGCCGAGCGCGCAGGTCGAAGCGGTCACCCGCACCGAGAAAATAGAACCGCCCGCCGGAGTCCAGTTGCCGCGCGTGATCGTAGATGGCCACATAGCTCTCGCCGATCACTTCGAACTCGTCCCCCTGGACGACAATGGCCGTGTCTTCGTCGAGGCCGATCCCCAACAATTCGGGGTGTGCCTCGACCACCTCAATGAGGTCGAACTGCCGGTTGCGCCGCAGCAGGTGCTGGTCGATCGCCGTGTCACGCAGGAACCCGAAACCGACCACGTGGTCGCCCATCATGACGGTGTTGCTCGCGGTGTCACCGCGTGCGAGATAGGAGCCTAGGATCGTCGCCCCCGCCGACGAACCGCCCACGACGCCACCACGGCGCAACACGTCGCGGAGCGCCTCGTGCGCCAGCGTGTCGACATACGCGTCGGCCAACCGCCACTGCCGCCCGCCGGAAAGCCAGACGCCATGCGCGCGACGTAGCGGGGCGACGAACGCCTCGGTGTCGGCGGCATTCCGGTCCGTCGTATGCAGCACGACAAGGTCGGTAGCTCCGAGCGCGCGAAACGCCTGCAACCCCGGGTACGACTGATCGTAGCTCTGGTCGCCACCTGCCGTCGGTATCACCACAATGGGTGCGTCAGGTCCCCCGGCCAACTCCAGGAAGCGCTGCAGGATGCCGAAATCCCCCACGCCGCCGCCCACCACGACCAGGCTCCCGACCTCGGGACCGACGACGGCGGGGGCGGTCTGTGCCCGCGGGCCCGCCGACAACGCCAGTAACAACCCGACGATCGCCGCCGTCCGCGCGACCCCTTGCCCACAGCTGCTCACATGGCGCTCCTGTTCGTCGGATGGATTGTACATCCCACACCTGACGCGTCCGGCCACGCGCTGAGATCCACTACAATGTGCAGGCTCCTCACGGCTGAGGCTGCAATTGCCGCTTATGCACGAGTTGTCTCGCTTCACGATCGGGACCCTTCTCCTCGCGCTGGTGACGGTCCCGACGTCGGCCACAGCCCAGCCACCGGTCCCAAACGGGGTCCTCAGGCTCTCGGCCGGTTCAGGCTCCGCGCTCACTGCGCTGCGCGACGCCGACGCGCTCGTCAACCAGTTGACTCGCGACGAATCGCTACGGCTCGTGAGGCAGGAAGGCGACCCCCTCGTACCAGGCCGTGAGCACGAGCGCCTCCAACAGTTTCACGATGGCGTCCTGGTGTTCGGCGCCGAGGTGACGCGCCAGACGTCGCAGGGGCTGCCGGTGTCGGTCTTCGGCACCGTACATCGAGGCATCGACGTGGACACCACACCGACGTTGTCAGCCGATGACGCCGCCCGCATCGTAGAGGGGCTGAGCGGTCGGACCATCTTTCCCACCGCTGCCCCCAAACTCGTCGTCTTGCCCGACCGCGATGCTGAGAGCGTCTACCGTCTGGTCTACGAAGCGCGCGCGTTCTCGGGCGCGCAGCTCATGGTCTATTTCGTCGACGCTGCGTCCGGTGCGCTGGTCTGGTCGTACAACGACCTCAAGACCCAGCAACCGGCGTTGCCGTGCTCGCGATGCGTGATCGGCGAAGGGCTCGGGGTCAAGAGCGATCGCAAGAAGATGAGCGTGACCACCGTCGGTGGCGCGTTTCTCGCCCAAGATCAGCTGCGACCGGCCCAGATCTTCACGTTCGACATGCGCGGTGACCTGGATCATACGGAGCTGGTGCTCAGCGGCATCGCGCAACTGTTCGACGCAGACCTCTCGACCGACACCGACAACCGGTGGCTCGATGGCGCGAGTGTCGACGCGCACGTCGGCATGGGGTGGACGTACGACTACCTCTACAAGCGGTTCGGACGCCAGAGCCTGAATGACCAGAACGTCCGGTTGCTCAGCCTGGTGCACCCGGTCAACCGCGCGGATGTGTTCTCCGTGCCGGACGAGGTGATCGGACTGTATTTCCTCAACGCGTTCTACTGTGGACTCTGCGGCCCAGACGGTGTCGGCGTCGCGGTCTTTGGTGAAGGGCTGCCGCCGAACGTCCTGGTCGGTGGCCAGCAATTCGACTTTTTTGCGGGCGCGCTCGACATCGTGGCCCACGAGCTGGCCCATGGGGTCACAGATTTCACGTCGGCCCTGCTCTACATGGACGAGTCTGGCGCGTTGAACGAAGCGTTTTCGGATGTCATTGGGGTCGGCGCGGAATTCTACGCGGAATCGTTGTTCCGCGGCGGAGCGGGCGTCCCCGACTACACCCTCGGAGAGGATGTCATCGAGCCGGGTGGCATCCGGTCACTCGCCAACCCGCTGCAATTCGGCGACCCTGACCATTACAGCTTGCGATTCCTCGGCGAGGCGGACAACGGCGGTGTGCATACGAATTCCCTCATCCCGGGCCACGCCTTCTTTCTCGCGATCGAGGGGGGCACGAATCGGGTATCAGGGCTGCGTGTTGCCGGCGTCGGTGCCGCGAACCGGGGGCAGATCGAACAGGTCTTCTACCGAGCGTTCACGGTGCTCATGACCAGCAATGCCGACTTCGCCGCCGCGCGGACCGCCACCATCCAGTCGGCGCTGGACCTCTACGGGGCGAACAGCCCGGCCGCACGCGCCGTGACCCAGGCATGGACCGCGGTCGGCGTGAACTGATGAGTCCGATCCGAACCGCAGCCTCGACCGACGCGGCCGGACAGGCGCGGCCTCGGCCGGCGCGGTCCCCACACCCGAGATCGCTGCTCTTCGCCGTCGCCGGATTGCTCGTGACCGCGCCGGCGCTGGCGCAGCTCGGGCAGCTGGCGCAGCCGGCGCCGACGGACCGGATCGTGGTACGACTCGATTCGGGTTTGCGATCGGCGTCCCATACCATCGCGGACACGGGCGTGTTCCCGGCCAACCTCGAGCAAGGACGATTCAGGACCGACTACGACTTGAAGGATGGGCGAGTCGTGGACGGCGGGGCCTCGTTTCTGCTGTGGCGCAACCTCGCGATTGGGCTCGACGTGTCGAACTACCGGTCGATCCACGACGCGCAGATCCACTCAGAACTGCCACACCCGTTCTTTTTTGACGCCCCTCGTGCATCGACCGCCCAGGTCGCCGGTCTCGAGCGACGGGACCTTGGCATCCATATCCGGGCGCTGTGGATGTCCCAGGTCGCTGGTTGGCTCGTCGTGTCCGTCTCTGCCGGCCCCAGTGTCATCACGGCGAGACAGGATCTCGTCTCGGCCGTTCAGCACACGGAGGTCGGGTTTCCCTTCGACGAAATCGTATTCGCGGGTCAGACCGTGAGTGCAGAGTCAGAGACCACAGCCGGACTCAACGCGGGCATCGATATCGACTCGTTCTTCCTCCACCGACTCCCGTTCCTTCGCAACGTCGAAGTCCTGCGTCATGTCGGCCTCGGGCTGCTCGTACGCTACGTGCGAGCCACCGCAGTGCTGCAGTCGGCTGGCGAGCCCATCGAGTTGGATCTGGGCGGGGTCCAGATCACGAGCGGGGTCCGTTTCCGGTTCTAGCAAGCCGTGGTGAGAGGCGTCCCTATTCGGCCAGAATCTCGATCACGGACAGCGGGTCGACCCGAGCGCCGTTCATGCGGAGGGTCCAGTGCAGGTGCGGACCGGTCACTCGACCGGTGGCGCCGGCCAGGCCGAGTGTCTGACCCGACTCCATCAGATCTCCGGTGTTGACCAGAATCTTCGACAAGTGGGCGAAGTAGGAGTACAGCCCCCATCCATGGTCCAGAATCACCGATCCACCTGAGTAGTAGGTATCTCCGGCCAACACGACACGGCCACCGTTGGGAGCCACCACGGGCGTGCCCTCGGACGCGCGAAAATCGGCGCCGCTATGCGGGTCGCGCGGCTGTCCGTTGAACACGCTGCGACTCCCGAACGCGCTGGTCGCCCGCCCGGGTACGGGAACGGCCCATGGGCCTCGCCACAAGCGGTCGGACGAGGCGCTGGCAAAGATCGCCTGCTGCTCCTCAAATTCGCGCGCGATTCGGTCCGTGACCTCAGCAGGCGGCTCGACATAGCGAGACTCGACCTTGAGTTGCCGGGTCGGATACGCCTTCGGCTCTACCGTCAACGGGTAGACCTGTTGGACGGGAGCGCCACCGACGGGCCGCATCATCAACGTCACATCGTAGGGACCGGGCTCCACCAGCAGGTCGATACCCACAAGACCGTGCCACGCGCCCCCGTCTGCCGGGTAGAAGTGCACGGTCTCTGTGAAGACGGTGCCACGTACTTCGGTCACTGGCGCTGACGGAACAACCTGGAGGAGCACCGCCTCGCCAGGAAACACCCCCCTGGCTCGATGGGCGATATCCGCGGTGAACGGCTGGGCCGCCGCCACCTGTGGGAGAAGCGACCAACCGACCGCGAGAGCCATCGTCACCGCGCCACGTCCTACCAGTGTCATCCTCCTCCGCTCAGCAGACCGGCCGGCTACCCGCCAAACAGGGTCATGTCAAAGACCTGCGGCTGAACTCGTCTGGCTCGTCTGCCACGCGCGTCATCCTACCAGAACAGGCAGACAGAACGACGGCTCAACCTCGACCGGTCGATCCTGCCCGGCTGAGGCGGTAAGATCGACGCGATGGCCCCGACCAGCCGGGGCCCCCGCAACTCGCAGCCGTCCTTGCTGCCGACTGGGAGACGCCATGTACGAACCTCGACGCACACCGTTCTGGACCCGCCTCACCGCGGGCGGGGCGACCGGTCTCCTGTTGCTGCTGGTGGGATGCGACTCGCCGCTCGGCCGCAACACGGAACCGGGCCGCGACGCAGTGGGGAACATGGGCGCCGTCACAGCCGGTCACCCGCTCGCCGCGCACGCTGGTCTCGCGGTGCTGGAATCGGGCGGCCTCGCAATGGACGCCGCCATCACGGCCGCCGCCGTGCTCGCCGTGGCTCGTCCGCACATGAACGGTCTCGGCGGCGACATGTTTCTGCTGTACCACGATTCAGCCACCAAGCTGACGTATGCCCTGAATGGCTCGGGCCGGTCGGGGAGCGCCAAGACGCTCGAGGAATTGAAGGCGGAGGGACTCGACGCCATTCCCCCCTCCGGGCCGATGAGCGTCTCGGTGCCGGGAGCGGTGGGGGCCTGGTCCGAGGCCCTGCGCCGATTTGGTACCATTTCCTTTGCGCAGGCGCTCGAGCCGGCGTATCAACTCGCCCTGGCTGGCCTGCCGGTCTCCGAGCGGCTGGCCTCAGATATCGCCGAGGCCGAAGCGATTCTCCGCACGGACGAAGAAGCCGCGCGGAGTTTTCTCCCTGGAGGAAAGCCGCCGCAGGCCGGCGACATCCTGGCACGTCCGGAGCTGGCGGAGACGCTGTTGACGCTGCAGGAAAAAGGCGCTGAGGAGCTGTACACCGGAGCGTTGGGGCGCAAAGTCGTGCGCTTCATTCAGGATCGCGGCGGACTGGTCCGACTGAACGACATGGCCGACTACCTGCCCGAATGGACGCAGCCCCTCAGTGGCCGCTACCAAGGCTTCGAGGTGCAGGTCGCGCCGCCGAACAGCCAGGGGGTGACGCTGCTCGAAGAACTCGCGCTGTTGCAGCATCACGATCTCGAATCCCTGGGTCACAACACCCCGGACTATCTGCACACGGTCTCGGAAGCGATCCGGCTGGCGTTTCTTGACCGCGACCAGGAAGTCGCCGACCCGGCCGCGATGCGTGTGACCGTCGACCAACTTCTCGAACCAGCGCGCATCCGGTCGCTCGCCGACTCCATCGACCCCGCGGGGCGCGCGCCGTCGCTTGATGTCGAGGCGGACCCGGACAACCCCAACACGGTCTATGTCATCGCGGTTGACCAGTATGGCAACGTGGTGTCGCTGATCCAGAGCCTGTTCGCAACCTTCGGATCCGGGTTGGTCGTGCCTGAGACCGGTATCGTGCTCCACAATCGCGGATCCTTGTTCCGCTTCGAAGAGGACCACCCCAACGTGTTCGCGCCACGCCGACGTCCCCTCCACACGTTGTGCCCGGTCATCGTCTTGAGCAACGACCGCCCGTGGCTCGCTGTCGGCACTCCCGGCGGAGACGGCCAGACCCATACCTTGGTCCAGGTCATCAACAACATCGCGCTCTTTGACATGACCCCACAGGAGGCGATCGACGCCCCGAGACTGCGCCGGCTGAACGACGGGTCGTTGGCGATCGAAGAGGCGGTTCCGCAGGACGTCCGGGATGCGTTGGCCGATCGCGGGTACACCGTCCACCCGCGGAGCGGCCTCACGGCGGAGTTCGGCGGCGCCCAGGCGGTATTGGTCGACCAGGTCTCTGGCCGACGCCGCGCTGGTGCCGACCGTCGCCGCGAAGGCTGGGCGGTCGCGTACTAGTAGTCCGGTCCTTCTGCTTTGACTGCGTCAGGCAGCGGGGCCTGATAGAGGACCCGACCGACGAAGAACGGGCCCATGGCCTGGATATATTCCGAGGTCTGGACCGTGGGCCGCATGTCCTTCACGAGTTTAGACAAGGGATAGAGTTCGGGGCCGATCAGGCCGATGACGAATTCGTTGTCGTCTCGATCGAGCCCATGGCACTCGAGCCTGATGTCGACGGCGAGCCCCAACGCACCGTAGCCGCGGCCGACGGTGCCGTGTTCCATCAAGATGCGACCTTGATCACCCCGTGGCAGGCGGTTGAACGCGCCCGTCCGACGCAGCGGATACCAGATACCCCAGGGATAGTCAGGGTTGAGCGCATGCCGCCGTACCTTGTGCAGCAGGAAGTCTGTCAGGTCCGGTTCACGGCCGCCGGCATAGGTCCGGCCAATCATCGTGAAATCGGGCAGCGGCGTGAGCGACATGAAGACCGGCGCGGTCAGAAGCGTGCGCCCTGCGTCCGCGAACAGCGTCGGGTTTTCTGACATCAACAGGACGCCGACGCCACGGGGATCATTCAGATTGGCGTAGACGACCGCTTCGAGCCCGCTGTCGCGCACGGCAGCGACCACGGCCGCGGTGTCGAGACACTCCGTAAAGACGTGCAATTGCACGAACAACCTGGCGTCGAGCGTCTGCTGTTCCCCGCGCACGGTCGCTCCATGCTCGACGAGGTCGGGGACGAAGGTCTCCATCGTGGACGGGGGTCGGCCTCCGTGCGCGGCGGGGGCGGCTGGCGCGTCAGGCTTCTCAGTCATCGGATTGGTGTTGTCCTTCACGAACTGTGGGCGACCATTCTACCCGAGCTGACGTCCTACACTGTGACAACCGACAACACTCGGGCGTTCGACGACAGAGTCGGGCGGCCGATGGCGACAAGGTCGTCGATTGCCGACGTCGGTGCACAGTGGTAGTGTCGATATGACGCACATGGCCATTCGCGACCGCATCGTCCGCACTGCGCTCCCGATCGTGGCGGCACTGACCCTGGGGTTGCCGGGCGCCAGCAACGCGCAGGACAGCGTCGTAAGTGTCTCAACCCTGACCGACGACGCCGCCCCCGACGAACCGTCGGTGGCCCTCAACCTGAGCCGCATCAGGGATCGACTCGCACGCGTGCAGGCCACCGAGGCGTCCATCAGCGGGTTGCGACTCGAGTATCAGTTGTCGGTGTTTGGCGTCGCACCGCCGATTGAGATTCTCCGTGGCTTTGACACCCAGTATGGCGGGGTCCCGTTTGGCTCGCCGACGCACGCCGACTTCGAGGACCTCTGGGTACCGAGGGAGTTTCGGGCGCCGACGGTTCCGCTGATGCCGCTCATCCGCTGGACGTTCGGGCGCTGAGCCAACCCACCACCGCCGACTGCCCTGGACTTTTCGCGCGGCACGACAGAAAATTATCATTCTGTGAACCGGCAGGCCGGGTAGCCGCCGCCGGAATCTTCCTAACATATTGCCAAAACTACGTTCTAGTTCACGCGCCTGGCGCGGCCACGGCAACACGCCAGCCGTCGGTGGCGCGCATCGTCACGCGTCGGGCTTCAGTTTGCTCAGGGGAGCAGAGGTAACAGAGTGTCTACAGGCTTGAGTGTGTCCGGGTTGGAGGGAATTGTCTCGGTGTTGGGCGATGACGCCGCATTGCTCGACCATCGGTGTCAGACCATTGAGGCCTCGAGCCTGCACCTGCCCGGTCCCGATTTCATCGACCGCTGTGTGGCGCCGTCGGACCGCCCGGCCAGGGTCCTGACCAGCCTGAATGCGATGTTCGCGTCGGGCCGATTGGCACACACCGGCTACCTGTCGATCCTCCCGGTTGATCAGGGTATCG
>SXOW01000408.1 GCA_005778315.1 Acidobacteriota bacterium | reverse complement strand
GGCGCACGAATTTGCCGCCGATCCCGAGCGCGCGGCGGAGGTGGTCCGTGCGCAGTTCGCCGCGACGCCGGCGGCGATCGCGATCGGAGAGATCGGGCTCGACTACCACTACGACTTCTCGCCGCGCGACGTGCAACAGCGGGTGTTCGTCGCGCAGGTCCGTCTGGCCGCCGAGCTGACCCGTCCCATCGTGATCCACACCCGCGACGCGGACGAGGACACCCTCCGCATCCTTCGGGAAGAAGGCGGAGGAGGCGTGCGCGGCGTGTTTCACTGCTTCACGGGAACCGCGGCGCTCGCCGACGCCGGCCTCGAGCTCGGCCTGTTCATCTCGCTGGCCGGCATCATCACGTTCCCGCGCGCGGGCGAATTGCGCGAGACGGTCCGCCGCGTGCCGCCCGACCGCCTCCTCACGGAGACCGACAGCCCGTTTCTCGCGCCGGTTCCACACCGCGGGACACGCAACGAGCCGGCGCGTGTCACACACGTCGTCGCCGCGCTGGCGGACCTCTACGGCATGGACCGGATGGAGCTTGCGCGGCAGACCACGGCCAACTTTCACAGCCTGTTCCGGCCGTGATAGAGTCCTTCTGAGCCCGTGGAAAACTCCTCGCTCGATCTTGCGCAGATCTTCGAGCCCATCCGCGCCGACCTGGCGAAGGTCGATCGCGAGTTCGCGCATCACATCCAGTCGCACGTCGACCTGATTCCTAAAATCGGCCAGTACATCCAGACGAGCGGCGGCAAGCGCATCCGGCCGGCCGTGCTGCTCATGGCCGCTCGGCTCTCGGGTTACGACGGCGACCGCGCCATCCTCTACGCAGCGGTCGTCGAGTTCATTCACACGGCCACGCTCGTCCACGACGACATCATCGACGACTCGGATCTGCGCCGCGGACGCCTGGCGGTGCACTCCCGGTGGGGCAACGACATCACCGTGCTGCTGGGCGACTACCTCTACATCAAGTCGATGGGGATGGCCTTGACCGTCGATTCCCTGGAACTGGTGCGTCTGTTGTGCGAGGTCACCTGCCGCATGATCGAGGGCGAGCTCTACCAGCTCACCAAGACCGGCGTGGTGGACCTGACCGAAGAGGAGCATCTCGAGATCATTCGCCGCAAGACCGCGTATCTTTTTGGGGGCTGTGGTCAGATTGGTGGCATCCTCGGCGGGCTCTCAGAGACACAGCAACTCGCCCTGCGGGACTACGGATTCAACCTCGGGGTTGCCTTTCAGTTGGTTGACGACGTGCTGGATTACACCGCCGACGAAGACGTGTTGGGTAAACCGGTCGGAGGCGACATTCGCGAGGGCAAGATGACGCTTCCCGCGATCTACCTGCTGCAGAAGGACAGCGACCGGGCACGGCCCCTGCTCACTTCTCTGGTGCAGGACCGGTCGTTTTCAGCCGCGGCCTGGACCGAGCTCCGGGGCCTGATGACAGAGCATCGCGTCCTGGACCAGGCCTACGCGCGAGCCGTGTCATTCGCTGAGACAGCCAAAAATGAGCTGTCGAGTTTCCCGCCCAGCCAGGAGATCGACGCCTTGATGGCGTTGCCCGACTACGTAGTGTCGCGCGATCGCTAACGGGCGTTCGCTGAACCCCGTGCCCACCCTCGACCCCACCCGTCGGGAGCTCGCCACGCTACGCGCCGCTATCCGGCACCACGAAGAGCAGTACTACGTCCTGCATGATCCGGAGATTTCAGATACCGAGTTCGACCAGCTGCTTCGTCAGTTGACGGCACTGGAAGCAGAACACCCAGAGCTCGTCACACCCGATTCGCCGACGCAGCGAGTGGCCGGGCGTCCCGTCGACGGGTTCGAGACGGTCGACCATCAGGTGCCGATGCTGAGCCTGGACAACGCGTACGACGAAGCGGAACTGACCGCGTTCGACGAGCGCGTACGCAAGGGTCTGGCCCTGGCCGGGGACGAGCCGGTTGCCTACGTCGCCGAGCTCAAGATCGACGGTCTGAGCATTGCACTGCACTACCGAGACGGGTTGCTGCGTCGAGGGGTCACCCGTGGCGACGGGGTGCGCGGTGAAGACGTCACCTCGAACGTGCGCGCCATACGCGGGATCCCGCTCGGCTTGCGGGTGGCGGTGCCTGGCGATATCGAGGTTCGCGGGGAGATCTTTCTGCCGCGGTCATCGTTCGACAAGATGAACGCGTCCCGGTTGGAAGCCGGCGAACCGACGTTCGCGAATCCGCGCAACGCCGCGGCGGGCACCATGCGCACGCTGGACCCGGCCCTGGTCGAACGACGCCAGCTGGGGGCCTATCTCTACCACCTCGTAGAACAGACGGATCCACCGTGGTCACGGCCGCAGGGGCACGCCGAGGCGCTGGACCTGCTGGTGGCCTGGGGTTTGCCGGTTGACCGGCACTGGCAGCGGTGTCGTGACATCGGCGAGGCCATCGAGTATTGCCGTGCGTGGGCCGACGCGCGGCACGCGCTGCCGTACGGCACGGACGGCGTTGTCATCAAGGTGGATCGGTTGTCAGAGCGCGAGCGCTTGGGACAGACCGCCAAGTTCCCACGCTGGGCCATGGCCTTCAAGTTTCCAGCCGAGCAAGCGACCACCCGGCTGTTGCGGATCGAGGTGAACGTGGGACGGACCGGCGCCGTCACACCCTATGCCGTGCTCGAACCGGTTCAGCTGGCCGGCACCACGGTGCAAATGGCGACGTTGCACAACGCCGAGGATGTGGCCCGGAAGGATGTGCGGGCCGGCGATTACGTGCTCGTGGAGAAGGGCGGCGACATCATCCCCAAGGTCGTGAAGCCGATACTGGGACGGCGACCGACGGGGGACGACGAGCCCCGTCCCTTTGTGATGCCCACCGCGTGCCCCGCCTGCGAGACACCGCTCGAGCGCGGTGAGGAGGCAGTCGTGTGGCGCTGTCCCAATAACCAGTGTCCGGCCAAGATTCGCCGCGGGCTGTTGCATTTTGCCGGGCGTCGCGCGATGAACATCGAAGGACTTGGTGAATCGCTGGTGAACCAACTTGTCGACACGGGGTTGGTGACCGACGCGGCCGACCTGTACGGCCTCACGACGGAGGTCTTGACGGGGCTCGAGCGTATGGGCGCGAAGTCCGCCACCAATCTGATGACCGAGATCGAATCCAGCAAGGACCGTGGTTTCGCCCAGGTGCTGTTCGGCTTGGGGGTGCGACACGTCGGAGAGGGGGCGGCGGACCTGTTGGCTGGCCGATTCGGCGGCTTGCCGGGACTGCTGGCGGCCTCGGTCGACGATATGGAAGCGATCGATGGCGTCGGGCCCGTTGTCGCGCAATCGGTCCGCGGATTTCTTGATGATCCACGGAATCGGCGGCTGCTGGACCGTCTGACGGAGGTTGGCGTGCGGATGACGGCGACACGGCCGCACACGGTCGACGCTCGCGAGCAGACGTTGTCCGGGCAAACCTTTGTCATCACGGGCACCCTGGCGACGATGTCACGGGAGGAGGCGAAGCGGGCGATTGAGGCCAGGGGGGGAAAGGTGGTCGGGTCAGTCAGCGGCAAGACCCATGGCGTGGTCGTTGGTGCGGATCCAGGCTCGAAACTGGCGAAGGCCGAGGCACTCGGCGTCCCGACGTTCGACGAGGCCGCCTTCCGGCAACTTATAATGGCTGACCGATGAACGAGCGGATCCTGGTAGTCGACGACGACGAGGGCGTGCGCGATGCGATCAAGCTGACGCTTGAATACGAGGGATACACGTGTCTCTGTGCCCGCAGCGGGCAGGAGGGGCTCGACCGTATTGCGGCCGACGGTCCAGACCTCATCTTGCTCGACGTCAAGATGCCGGGCATGGACGGGTTGGAGGTGCTGCGGCGGATGCGGGAACGTGGCGACTCCGCACCGGTCATCGTCATTTCAGGGCACGGCACCATCGGCACCGCGGTCGAGGCCACCAAACAAGGCGCATTCACGTTTCTCGAAAAAGGGTTCGAGGGTGACGTTCTCAAGCTGAACATTCGCAACGCGCTGGAACAGCATCGGCTCAAGACCGAGGTGACCACGTATCGCGAACTCGCCGACATTCGCCATGAAATGGTGGGAGACGGCGCCGCGCTCGAGAAAGTGACTGCAGCGATTGCTCGGGCCGCGCCAACCAACAGCACCGTGTTGATTCAGGGTGAAAGCGGCGTGGGCAAGGAATTGGTGGCGCGTGCGATTCATCGGAACAGTCGCCGCGGACGAGAGCGGTTCGTGCAGGTGAACTGTGCCGCGCTGCCAGAGGAATTGATCGAGTCGGAGTTGTTCGGGCATGAGCGTGGGGCCTTCACCGGCGCGACGCAAAAGCAGATTGGCAAGTTTGAGCAAGCGGATCGTGGCACCATCTTCCTGGACGAAGTCGGCGACATGAGCTTGCGCACCCAGGCGAAAGTGCTTCGGGTGCTGCAGGAGGGAGAGGTTGAGCGCCTCGGATCGGCCCGAACGATCCAGGTCGATGTGCGCGTGATCGCGGCGACGAATCGTGAT
>SXOW01000407.1 GCA_005778315.1 Acidobacteriota bacterium | reverse complement strand
GCTGGAACGGGCTGACATCTTCGTGACGACAACGGGCAACAAGGACATTATCTCGGCCGCTCAGATGTCTCGGATGAAGGACAAGGCGATCGTTGGCAATATCGGCCACTTTGACAACGAGATTGACATGGCTGGCCTCAAGAAGACGCCAGGCATTACCCACATCAACATCAAGCCGCAATACGACGAATGGCGTTTTGTCGATGGCCATAGCGTCATGGTGCTGGCTGAGGGGCGGCTGCTGAACCTCGGGTGCGCGACCGGTCATCCGAGCTTCGTCATGTCGGCGTCGTTCACCAATCAGGTGCTCGCCCAGCTCGCGCTCCACGAGAACACCGGACAGTACGAGAAGGCGGTCTACATGCTGCCGAAGGCGCTGGATGAAAAGGTGGCCCGACTGCACCTCGACCATCTTGGCGTGAAATTGACCATCCTCACGAAGGAGCAGGCGGACTATATCGGCGTCCCGGTCGACGGACCGTACAAGCCGGACCACTACCGGTACTAGGGACGTCGGGGGGCGGGACTGGGCCCGCCCCCCAGCGTCGTCGCACGCCGCGCCGCCCTTGACACGCCGCCCCAATCTGACGCTGCCCAAATGTGATCGACGGTCCGCCTTGCGCCTCGGCGCGATGAGCCTGGCCGCTGCTGCCGCGGGGCGACTGCAGGCACAGAGCCGGGGCCCGGTAACCCTCGCCGCCTACGTGGCGGACGTGGACGGGGACGGTACGATCGGCGTCGCGGATACGGGCGTCATGCAACAGGCTGTCCTGACCTCGCGCGGTTTCGGAGTTGAACCCAACAGCGGCTTCGATATCCGCGCCGACGTCTTTGGACGCGGTGTCATCGGGCAGGATGCGGTCGACGCGGTCGCGCATACCGTCGCGACCGCCGCGGTGCCCTTCCGTCCCGTGCGGCGCCCGATCACCGTCGGGTGGCACTACGCGTGGTACGACCATGTACGCCGTCCGCTGCTGGAGCAGACAGTGCGGTATCTGGGTGGTGACTATCTCTCCAACGACCCGGTCGTGGAGACGGAGTTCAACCAACTGAAGAACGAGTTCGGGATTACCGTCGACGCGCTCAGTTGGATCCCACGTCGGCTCACGCCGACCATTCTTCCGAATCTTCAGGCCGGGTACTTCGCGGCCGCGAATGCGGCAACCAGATACGTCGCGCTCCTGTACGAGGCGGTGTTGGCGCTGCCGACGGTCGGCGAACGCGTCGATTTTCGCGCGGACGAGGTGCGGAGCCTGTTGGTGGAGGATTTTGCGGCGATGGCCCAGACGCTCGTGGAGGCTCGGGATCAGTATCCCACACGGGTGTTTCTCCTCGACGGACGTCCGGTGGTGTTCATTTTCGCGTCGCACGCCTTTGGACTGAACCCCGACGACGCCGTCGAATTCAACACGATGACGAGGGTGGTGGCTGAAGCGGTGGCGGCGTTCCGTCGGGTCTACGGGGAGGCGCCGTATCTGGTGGGCGATGAACTCCTCTCGCTGGCCTCGACCTCAACCCCCTCGCCAGACCGCCTGAGTCGTGGCGCGCTCTTCGACGCGATCCATGCGTATCATGGCGCCAACCTCAAGATCGGTGCGGTCCCCTTTGCCATGGACGAGGCGTATGGGTCGTTGCAGCGTTTGCGTTTGGAACGTGCCGCCGCTGCGGTGCGCGGAATCAAAAACCGGTTCACCAGCCGCAAGGTGCTCATCATTCCCAGCCTGGCTGGCGGCTTTGCCAAGCATGGGTTGCCGACCCTCAGCGCCACGCGTCAGGCGTTCGCCGACTATCTGAAGCTCCTGACGCGGTATCACGAAGAGGTATATTTGCCGCAGGAGTGGCCGGGGGTGCTCGGTACCGCCGAGATGCCTGCCCCGATCTACACGATCGGCTCCTGGAACGAGGAATATGAAGGCCATGCGGTTCTGCCGGCGCAGTTCAATCTCGCGCTGACAGACAGCGAGCAGCAGGGATTCGACTTTGCGATGGCCTTGAAGGAGGCGTTCGGCTGGAACCACTACGCCGAACGAGCCATTTTCCCCTGAGTTTGGGAAGTCAGGCCGTTGCGCCGAGCATGCGCGTCGATGCCGGTCTCTGGGCTGGTTGTGAACCGGTTGGTCGGCAGGTGGTCGCTGTCATCCCGTAGCGCATGCGGCGTTGCATAATAGGGAGATGCTGGCGAGACGATGGCGATTCCCGGGGGCCATGGCGATCTGCGTGCTGCTGGCCGGATGTAGCCCAGATCCCGGCCGGATCCCTCTGGACCGGACAGTCTCCGAGTCACGCCAGGCGCCACACGAGGTCCTTTCCTCAGCGGATGGTCCCGCGATTGTCGCGCTGGGCGACAGCTTGACCGCTGGACTCGGGCTGGACCCTGACCAGGCCTATCCAGCCTTGCTGGAGCGCCAATTGCGCGCAGAGGGCTTCACGGCCCGGGTGGTGAACGCGGGCGTGTCTGGCGATACGTCGGCGGCTGCGCTGCGCCGCGCAGTGTGGGCGATGGACGGAGACGTCCGGATCATGATCGTGGCCCTGGGCGGCAATGACGGCCTGCGCGGTCTCCCGGCCGACCAGATGAAACGAAATCTGGTGGACATCGTCTCAATGGCCAGAGAGGGGGGCATCGCCGTGCTGCTGGCCGGGATGGAGGCTCCGCCGAACTTTGGTTCGACCTACGCCGCCCAGTTCCGTCAGGTCTTCGCCGACGTGGCGAGCGACTTTGATCTCGCGTTCATGCCGTTCCTTCTGGCGGGCGTCGCGGCTGACCCCGCGTTGAACCAGGCGGATGGTATTCACCCGAATCCCGAAGGGGCGCGTATCGTGGCTGCTGGCGTCCGCGCGGCTCTCGAACCGCTGCTGCCCGCACTGACAGAAGAGGCCCCCTAAGGTTAGGCCGCCTCAGCCGGTCCCCCGACTTCTCAGCATGATCGAACTACGGAACGTCTCGAAGACTGTCGTCAGCGGGACCGAGCCGTTGACGATCGTCCAGCCGCTCGACCTGTCGGTGGCCGCCGGCGAGTATCTGGCGGTCGTCGGACCGTCGGGCAGCGGCAAGTCGACGCTGCTGGGACTGATTGCCGGTCTCGACCTGCCCACCACGGGGGAGATCCTGATTGACGGCGAGGCCATCACCTCGCTGAACGAAGACGCGCTGGCGCAACTGCGTGGTCGGAAGATTGGGTTTATCTTCCAGTTTTTTCACCTCGTGCCGTCGCTGACCGCGTTCGAGAACGTCCTCGTGCCCCTCGAGATTGCCGGCGCGGCCAACGCCCGGGACCGCGTCGCAACCTTGCTGAGAGACGTCGGTCTCGCTGGACGCGCACATCACTACCCGGCCCAACTCTCCGGAGGAGAGCAGCAGCGCGTGGCCAGTGCGCGGGCGCTGGCCAACGACCCCCCAATACTGTTGGCAGACGAGCCGACCGGGAATCTCGACAGCGCCAACGGCCAGCACATCGTGGCGTTGCTGCGGTCGGTCAACGCCACGCGCCGCACGACCATTGTCCTGGTGACACACGACGCGGAGCTGGCCGCCACCGCGGACGTCATGCTGCGGCTGCGTGACGGACGGGCAGAGCGGGTGCCACTGGTGTCGGCCGAGGTCGCAAGGTGACGTTCGTCCTGCGCATGGTTGGACGCGAGCTGCGCGCGTCCTGGCGACGACTGGCGTTCTTTTTTGTCTGCGTGGCGGTCGGCGTCGGCGCCATCGTGGCCCTACGCTCCGTGATTCAGAGCGTCGGAGTCGCGATGACGTCGGAAACGCGGGCGCTGACCGCCGCAGACGTCATGATCGAGTCGGGGCAGCCGTGGACCGAGGAAGCACTGGCGCTCATCGATGCGGCGGTGGCCGATGAGCCAGACGTTGCCCGCATGGCCTCGATCGAAACCGCCACCATGGCCCGACCCGCGGACCCCTCGAAATCTGTAGCGAAAGTGGTTGAGCTGCGGGGGGTCGAGGCGGGATTCCCCTACTACGGCACCTTCGTCCTCCAGGACGGCGTCGCCTACCAACATGCGCTCCTTGCCGGTGGGGGAGCGCTGGTGCGCCCAGAATTGCTGGTGCAGCTGGACGTGCAGGTGGGCGACGACATCATCATCGGCGAAGGCACGTTTGAGATCCGCGGCGTCATCTTGCGTGAGCCGGGTGGCCAGCTGGGCGCGTTCAGCTTTGGCCCGCGCGTGTTGATCGACCATGCGGACCTGCTGGCCACGGGATTGCTCGGGTTTGGCACGCGCGCCGAACGTCAGTGGCTGTTGCGCCTGCCGGAAGAGCGGATCGATCCGCTGGTGGAGGCCCTCCAGGACCCCCTGCGCGATGAGTTCGTCAGTATCCGGTCGTATCAGCGAACGGAGGATCGGATCGCGACCAATCTGAAGCGGGCGGAGAACTATCTCAGCCTGATTGGCTTCATCGTGCTGATTCTGGGCGGCATCGGCGTGTGGAGCGTGACCCGTGTGTTTGTGCAACAGCGGGTCCGTAGTGTCGCGATTCTCAAGTGCCTGGGCGCTACCGGGGGCCAGGTGCTGGCCATTTATGTGACCCAGGTGGCGGTCCTCGGCGTTGGCGGCTCCCTGCTTGGGGTGGCGCTGGCTGGCGGGGTGATGGCGGCGATCCCCGAGTCGGTCGCGACCCAGGCCGCCACGGCAGCGGGGCTCGCCGATCTGACGTACGGGCTGACGGTGTCGGCGGTGGTCCAGGGCCTGGTGGTCGGGATCGTCGTGTCGCTGCTGTTCGCGTTGGGACCGCTCCTCGACATGCGGACCATCAAGCCACTCGCGCTGTTGCGGTGGGGATTGATTCCGGCCGGGAGCCGGGACTGGACCCAGATCGCGGTGGGAGTGCTGCTGGCGGTCGGATTGCTGGCGGTCGCGAGCTGGCAGGCCGATTCCTGGGCGGTTGGTCTCTGGGCGTGTGGCGGGTTCGCCGTGATCGCGGGGACCTTGCACCTGGTGGGGCAGGGCTTGGTTCGGGTCATCCAGCCGCTGGGCGCGGGGCGCGGGTTTGCGTTTCGGCACGCCGTCCTGAATCTGGCCCGGCCCGGCAACCAAACCCGGGTGATTCTGTTGGCGGTCGGGTTGGGAAGTTTCTTCATCATCGGGATCCACGCGGTCCAGGCCAACCTGGTGACAGCATTCTCGCTCGAAATCGGAGACAACCCGCCGGACATGTTTCTGATCGATATTCAGCGGGACCAGGCGGAGGGGGTGGGTGCCCTGGTGGCCGACCGTACCGGCCGTTCCCCGAATCTGCTGCCCGTTCTGCGAGCCAGGGTCACGGGGGTGTCCGGGGCCACGACCACCCTGGACACCGTGGGTGAGATCAGACGGCGGGGAATGGGGCGGGAGTACACGGTCACCTACCGGGACCGGCTCGAAGAGAACGAGCGGGTGGTCGACGGGGTGTTCTGGAACGACGAGCCGTCCGACCAGCCGGAGGTATCGGTCGAAGAGAGCGTGGTGTCCAGGCTGGGGTTGGAGCTCGGTGACACGGTCCGCTTCGATGTGCTCGGGAGGGAGCTTGCGGCGACGGTGTCGAGCGTGCGGACGGTCGACTGGGACGATACCCGAAGCGGCGGCTTCATGTTTCTGTTTCGGCCGGGCGTGCTTGACGAGGCGCCCCATAGCTTTATCGCCTTCATACAGGGCCCGACCGGGACCGACGCCAGGGCGACGTTGCAACGTGATCTTGTGGCCGGATTCCCCAACGTCTCGGTGATTGACGGACTCGAGGTGATTGCCACGATTCGTCGGATTCTGGACGGCGCGACGCTGGCGATCTCGATCGTCGGCGGCATTGCCCTCCTCAGCGGCGTGCTGATCCTGGTCGGTTCGGTTGCCATGACCAAGTATCAACGCCTGTATGAGACGGCGATCTTCAGAACGCTGGGCGCGACGAGCCGCACCGTGGTGGTCATGCTCGTTGTCGAGTACGGCACGTTGGGTCTCGTGGCGGGTGTGGTCGGGTCGTTGGGCGCGCTGGGCCTGACCTGGGCCCTGACCCGATTCCTCCTCGAAATCAACTGGAACCCCGCCCCGTGGATCAATGTCGTCGGACTGGTCGCGACCGCGCTTGTCGTGGGGGCAGTGGGTGTCGTGTCGAGTCTTGACGTGCTGCGGAAGAAGCCGTTGGGTACGCTTCGGGCCGAGTGAAAACCGAGGCCTCCTTCTGCTAAGATTCTAAGTTTGTTCCTAGCGCGCGCGGCCAGACCGCTCGGGGATCGAGAGAGCCAGCGCCTGACCGCCGGTCGGCCTGGACCGTGGGGGAATGTCGATGGACGTGGCACGATACAAAGATGCCCTTGAGAGAAAACGGTCCGAGATTCTCTCGGCCAGCGCCGGCGTCAAGCCAATGCAAGTGGCCGAAGGGACGAGCAGTCGCCAGGGTGACCTGGCGGACCAGTCCACCGGCAACAACGAAGTCCATATTCAGCTGAAGCTGAAGCAGACCGACGCGAAGATCCTTCAGGCCATCGAAGAAGCGTTGTTGCGCATGGAATTGGGAACCTACGGTGTGTGCCGCGATTGCGGTGAGCCCGTGGCTGCCGCTCGGCTCAACGCTATTCCGTGGACCCGCTCCTGCATTACCTGTAAGGAAAAACAGAGCCAGAAGTGAGTCGCCCGCGAATGGCTGCGCCCACCCGCGCTGGGGCCGTGAAGCGGGTGGCGGTCGGGCTTGGCAGCAATCTGGGCGATCGAGCGTCACACCTGGTTTTCGCGGTGGAGGCGCTTGGGGCCGTGCTCTCGGAGATCGCGGTGTCCGCCTTCAGGGAGACGTCACCCGAGCATGACGCGCCACAACCCCTCTTCCTCAATGGCGCGCTGGTCGGTCTGAGCCGCGACTCGCCTGAGCAACTGCTCGTGGCACTGCTCGATGTCGAGCGGCGGCGCGGCCGCGTTCGCACCTATCCCGGCGCGCCGCGCACGCTGGACCTCGACCTGCTGCTGGTCGGCGACGCACGCGTCGAGTCAGAGACGCTGAGGCTGCCGCACCCCCGTTTCCGGTCGCGCGCATTCGTGCTGGAGCCCTTGGCCGAGGTTGCTGCGGATATGGTCGACCCGGTGACCGGGCTTTCGATACAGACGCTGCTGGAGCGGCTGCGCGCGGGCGGATGACGGCGTGGACAGCCCGGGTCTACAGGTTCGCCAGTGTGTTGTTCAGCCGGCCTTGCGTGTCGCTCCGAGACGGTCCACGCTGAATGCGCCCCCGCCAGCGGCCGCGAAGAACAGGAAGATGAAGCAGTACAGCATCGCCGCTTCGCCCCGGTTGGTGATCGGGGTCAGCAACCCGCCAGCGCTGGCGACGTGCGCCGTGAAGTAGGCCACCGCCATTTGTCCGCTCGCGACAAACGCGGCGACTCCGGTGAACAAGCCGACCATGATCAAGGTGCCGGCACCCAGTTCGATGACGCCGGCCAGACCCATGCGGGAGGCATAGTCGACCGGCCCATCGGCGCCGAAGGCACCAAATATCTTCTGGGCGCCGTGCAGCATGAAGGCGTAGCCGGCGACCATCCGAAAGAGGCCATGCAGTTGATCCTGGAACCGTCCAAGTGGACGCATCGTCACGCGCCTTTCCGTATTCAAGGGTGGTCTCTTCGGCACGACGCTCCAGATGTCGACGGCCGCTACTCAAATCGCAGCGATTCGATCGGGTCCAGCTGGGCACCCTTCCAGGCGGGGTAAAACCCGAAGATGACCCCGATCGCGGCCGCAAAGCCGACCGAGACAGCGACCGCATCGGCGGGCACGCTGGTTGGCCATTGCAGAAACCGGGTGAGGCCCTCAGAGATCCCAAAGCCCACCCCGACGCCCACCATGCCTCCGACCAGGCTCAGTGCCATCGCTTCGACCAGGAACTGCCACAGCACGTCCTTCCCTTTGGCGCCCACGGCCATGCGCAGGCCGATTTCTCTCGTTCGCTCT
>SXOW01000406.1 GCA_005778315.1 Acidobacteriota bacterium | reverse complement strand
TACGGCTATCTGTGGGCCGATGTGCTCACGGCCGACGCCGCGGAGGCATTCGCCGAAGCACCGGGCGGGTTCTACGATCCGGAGCTGGCGCGCGCACTCGTGGACCACCTGTTTGCCCCGGCCAACGCCGTGGATCCGACCGACGCGTATCGCGAGTTCCGGGGGCGAGACGCGACGATCGACGCGCTCATGCGTGACCGGGGGTTTCCCGTCCCACAGCACGACGGTGCGGCGTCACGGCTCACAGGTCGCGGCGAGGCTCTGCACTGATGTGACGTTGAGGCTCGCAGGGCCACCGGCGTCATCGCGGATGAGGAGGCCTTTGGTTTCGACCCGATGTCCCACGTAGGGCTCCGGGCTGGGAAACACGTACATCAGCGCGTATTCGCGACCGCCGAGCGCGGTGGCCTGCGATTCGGCCAACTCGGCGTCGCTCGACGGCGCGGGATCGGCGGAGCGGACCTCATCACTCGCGTTGGACAACACCCAGCGTGCGGCATCGCCGCCCAGACATCCCACCACGCGCACGAGCGCGAAGTTCGGCACCACGCCGGGGCCGTCCTCGCCTTCGACGGTGACGGTGGTCAACCCAGCCACGGACAGCTCGGCCTCACCGGCCGGGTAGCCGTTACGCTCCAGCACGTAGCTGATGATGTCGACATACGCGTCGCCAGCCAGCGCCTCTGTCGCGCCCGGCGGCATCGATTGCATCCGGTCAAAGAGCCGGTCCAGCGTCAAGCCGGTCCAGTCCCGCACGAAGACGTCGCCGGTCAGCGACCGCCCCGCGCCGCCGGACAGGTCGGCCCCGTGGCACCGCATACAGGTGGACTCATACTGGGTTCGCCCGCGCACGGCTTGCGCGCTGGTGTAGACGCCAGCCTTGACGGTGCGCTCCTCCTGCGCCGCGGCCAGCGCCGACGCGCACCACACCCCCACGACGGCCGCACCCAATACCCAGGCCTTCCCGCTCAGCCTTTGCTGCCCACGTTGTCGTTTCATAGGTTTCATAGTAGGTAGGATCCCCACGACGTGCCGAGCGAGCCTACCAGATCTGCGGGTCGAGATCTGCCCCATCGATGGTCGGGAATGCTATTCTGACGACCACTACTCCCTATGAGGTATCTGTGTGACTACTCGAACTCCTCGTCACGTCGCGCGAATCGCCATTGTCACCGTGCTGCTGGCCGCGCCCCTGAGCGCGCGTGCGCAGTCGCCCACGGCGCGAACCCCCTGGGGCGACCCAGACCTGCAGGGCCTGTGGACGAACGCCACGCTGACGCCGGTCGAGCGGTCGGGTTCGATGGCCGACAAAACGGTGCTGACGGCTGAAGAGGCCGCCGCGTTCGAAGTCCAATCCGCCGAGAGTCGCGCCGCCTCCGACACGTTCGTCGCCGGGGACGTCGGCGCCTACAACCAGTTCTGGATGGACGGCGGCAAGAACGTGACCGGAGACCGCCGGACAGCGCTGATCGTGGACCCACCCGACGGCAGGATTCCCTGGACCACCGCGGGACGCGCGCGGCTGGCGTCGGACCTGGCGAGATACGGGGTGGGACCCTTCGACAGCTATGACGACGCCGACACGGGCGAACGGTGTCTCACCGACGGCCTCCCATTCGTGCCGCTGCAGGGCTACAACATGAACTACCAGATCCTGCAGGCACCAGGGTGGGTCGCCATTCTCAGTGAGATGTTCCACGACTTTCGCATGATCCCGGTGGACGGGCGGGAGCACATTCCGTCGCAGGTGGGTCAGATGCTGGGTGACGCGCGTGGCCGCTGGGAGGGCGACACGCTGGTGGTGGAGACCACGAGCTTTGCAGACAAGAGTGATTTTCTGTGGCGAGCCACGTGGCGCGCGGCGCGGCCCAGTCTGCACCTGGTCGAACGTTTCACGCGGCTCGACGACGAGACGATCGACTATCGATTCACGATAACCGACCCGGACATGTTCACGCAGCCGTGGACCGCCGCGGTGCCGATGACCACCAACCAGGCAGCCCGTGGCGTCACCGCCGGACCGATCTACGAATACGCCTGCCACGAAGGCAACTACGGCCTGCTCAACATGATGCGCGGCGCACGCACCGAAGAGCTCACCCGATGACAACACGAAGGCTGACCGCGACCCTGGCCACCCTGACGGCGCTGACCCTCGCGCCGGCGGCGAGCCACGCGCAGTCATCGACTGGTCCCTGGCAGACCTACGACACCTCGAACGGTGAGTGGCGGAGCTACGCCGGCGACATTGGCGGCAAGAAGTACTCGCCGCTCGATCAGATTGACGCCGACAACTTCGCCAGCCTCGAATTGGCCTGGGAGTGGACCTCCGTCGACAACTTCGTCAGCAAGACCATGCCCGACGGCAGCGAGTGGTGGGCGCCGCTGGACACCATCGTCGACTATCTCGTGAAGGAGACCCCGGACCTGTATCGGATTGGTGACCCCCCGAACCCCAGCGGGTTCCAGGCCACGCCGTTGATGGTTGACGGGGTGCTGTACTTCAATACGCCGCTGTCGCAGGGCGTCGCGGTCGATGCGGTGACGGGGGAGACCATCTGGGTCTTCAACCCGAAGAGCTACGAGTCGGGCACCACCACGATGACCGGCACGTGGCGCCAGCGCGGTGTCGCCTACTGGACCGACGGAGCCCAGGACGAGCGGATCTACTGGGGCACGGGCGACGGCTATCTGGTGTGCGCCAACGCCAACACCGGCGAACCGTGCGCGGACTTCGGACCGAACGGCAGCGGTATGGTCGACGCCATGACCGGCGTTCCCCGCGCCAACCGCGGCGAGCGCGATTATCTGAACGCGTTGACCTACGGTATTCACTCGCCACCGATCGTGGTGCGGGACCGCGTCATCCACGGGTCGCACATCGCGGACCGGCGCATCACCAAGGAAGCCATCCCCGGCTGGGTGCGAGCCTGGGACGCACGCACCGGTGAACATGCGTGGGACTTCCACACCGTGCCGAACAGCAGTGACGAGTATGGGGCGGACACCTGGGCCAACGAGTCGTGGCGCTATTCAGGGAACGCGAACGTGTGGTCGATGCTGGCCGGCGACAACGAGCTGGGGTACGTGTATTTGCCCACCGGCACCACGACCAACGACTACTATGGCGCCGACCGTCTTGGCGACAACCTCTACTCCGAGACGTTGATCGCGGTCGACATCGAAACCGGTCAGCGCGTCTGGCATTTCCAGGCCGTGCATCACGGACTGTGGGACTACGACTTCCCCACCCATCCGAATGTGCTGGACATCACGGTCGACGGCCGCGACATTCAAGCCATTACGCAGGTCAGCAAACAGGGCTTCGTGTATACGTTCGACCGTGTCACCGGCGAACCGGTATGGCCGATTGAAGAGCGCGCCGTCCCGCAGGACACGAACATGCCGGGCGAAGTGCCTGCGCCCACGCAGCCGTTTCCCACGCGGCCGGCCCCGTTCGACTACCAGGGCATCACGCTTGATGATCTGGTCGACTTCACCCCGGAGCTTCGGCAGATGGCGATCGAGGCGGTGGAAGGATTCACGCTCGGCCCCCTCTTCCAGCCACCGACCCGCCCCGTGGCGGGCGAGACACGCGGCACGATCATGCGCCCGCCACCTGGAGGCACGGCCGGGTGGGCTGGCGGCGCTGTCGACCCGGACACCGGCATGCTCTACATCCCGTCGCGGAATCAGGTGGCGGTCGTCGGGCTCTATGCGCCCGAGGGTACGCCCGGCGCCACGGTGGCCTATACGCATGGCGCGCCAGAAGCCGAGCGCCTGCAGCAACTACGGGACGGTATCGAGACTGGCCCGCAAATGCCCCAAGGCCTCCCGCTCGTGAAACCACCCTACTCGCGCATGTCGGCCATCGACATGAACACCGGCGACTACGCGTGGGTGGTCCCAACCGGCAACGGCGACCGCATTCGTAATCATCCACGGCTTCGCGACCTGAACCTGCCGCCGCTGGGCGGCGACAACGCCACCAACGGCCCGCTGCTGACCAAGACACTGCTCATCTATTGCCTGACCGCCGGCAGTTCGACCGGCGGCCCGCGTTTGGTCGCCTACGACAAGGCGACCGGTGACGAGCTGGCCTCGGTGGATCTCCCCTCCGGCGCCATCGGCACCCCGATGACGTACATGGTGGACGGGCGGCAATACATCGCGCTCACCATTGGCGGCGGACCTCGTTTGGTCGCGTTCGTGCTTCCGCAGGCGTAAACGCAGGCCCCTCTCGCCGGTATGAGCGCCCTGCCGCCGACCTCTCGTTCCGATGGGGTGGTGACACCGCAGCGCGCCCGATCCTGGACCGGCCTCTTGGCGACGCTCGTGGTCGCCGCGGCCTGCACCGGAGCCGACCCGACTGCGGCCAAGAACCAGATCCGCGTCCTGGACCAGAACCAGCGGCAGCCGCAGGACCAATCAGACCTGCTCGACAAGAACCGTCGACCAGTCCCCGCCGCCCCCGAACCCGGCACCGGGCCGCTCGCCGACGCCGTGCGGCAGGCACTGGCGTCCATCCCGCCCGCCCTGCAGCAGCAACGCTTCCCGGCGGATGCGGTGCGCACCATCGGCGCCTCCGGCGACGCTCGCCTCCTGTGGTACGTCTATGACCTCCTCCGGCTCGCGGCGCGCGACTCCGTACCGGTCGTCATCGAGGCGTTCGAAACCTTGAGCGGTGCGTCGCTCGATGGCGAACCGTATAGTGCCATGGGCGACCGCCTGCTGGCGTGGGACCTCCCCGCGCCCCCAGACTACCGGCGCCTCAAGCGCGACCTGTTCCTGCTGATCGAGGCGCGCTGGGCGCCGTTCTTCGATGACGAAGACTCCGCCATCGACTGGCGGCTGGTGGGCTGGGGTGGCGTGTTCATCGACGACCGGCCGGTCGCCACCAACGGTGAGGTCTGCCCACGTGGCTGCATTCCCGCCCTCGACGACCCCGCCGTCACCGACGCGGCGGGCGGCGCCTGGTATCCAGACGATGCCCTCGTCTTTGGTGTCCTCGTCGCCGGCGAGGCGCGCGCGTATCCGAAGCACATCATGGAAGTGCACGAGATGGTCAACGACACCGTCGGCGGCCGGCGTCTGGCCATTCCGTACTGCACCTTGTGTCTGTCCGCCCAGGCCTACTTCACCGACGACGTCGACGGCTTTGCCCCCGTGCTGCGGACCTCGGGTCTCCTGTCGCGGTCCAACAAGTTCATGTACGACGTCACCACCTTCTCCGCCGTCGATACCTTTACCGGAGAAGCCATCTCGGGGCCACTCCACGACGCCGGCGTCACCCTTGGACAAACCACCGTGGTCACCTCCCCATGGGGCGCCTGGCGCGCGGCGCACCCCAACACGACCATCGTCGCCGAGGACGGCGGAATCGGGCGCACCTACCCGCCCAACCCGCTTGGTGGCCGCGATGACGCCGGCCCCATCTTTCCCGTCGGCGAGGTCGATCCGCGACTGGGTGTGCACGAGGTGGTGGTGGGGGTTCTCAACGCCGGCGGGACCCCGGTAGCCTTCCCGGTGGCATCAGCGCGGCTGGCGCTGGAGGCCGGTGACGACGTCTCCCTCGGCGGCGTCACGCTACGGCCAGACTCCGGCGGCCTGCGCGCGTTCGGGGCCAGTGGCGAGCTTGCCGCCCATGAGGCGTTCTGGTTCGCCTGGAGCCAGTTTCATCCCGGCACACTGCTCTGGGCACGCTAAGGCTAGTAGCGACCGACCCTACCGGTTCGTGCTGCCTCCTAGCGCCACGTGGCCCAGCATCTCGCCTGACCTCTTGCCGACCAACTGCCGAATGCCCACTCGAAACATGTAGGTGATCTCGGCTTGGGTGAAGCCCTGCATGCGCAGCTTGGAGATCGTGTATCGTTCCTGTAGGATTCTAGTGTCCGCAACCCCTCACCCGGGCAGGCGCAGGGCAGCTCGGCGCTCAAGGCGTCGCTCTCCGAAATGCGCGCGGCGATCAGTGGCTTCACCCTGACCGTCGATCACATGATGGCCGAAGGCGACCTCGTGGCGGCACACGTCACCTTCCGCGGGAAACACACGGGCAATCTGTTCGGGATGCCGCCGACCGGCAAGGACGTCGTCGGCCGCGTGGCCGACATCGTCCGGTTCAAAAACGGGAAGGCGGCGGAGCGGTGGGGGGTGGAGGCTATGTCCGGGGTGGTCGGACAAGGGTAAAAGGGGCTGCCGCCGGCTGCGCGTCTCGCCGATGAGGCTGACGATGGTCGCGAGGTCGACGAGCGGTGTGCCGCGCCACTTCGTCGCCATGTGCGAGGAGCGTCCTGAATGAGACTCAGTGAAATCCTGCTCCCAGAACTCAAGATCGAGGCCACGACCACCCGGAAGACCCTCGAACGAGTTCCGGGGCCTTCACTCGGGTGGCGCCCGCACGAGCGGTCTAGGACGCTCGGCGAGTTGTCCGTGCACATCGCACATCTTCCAGGCCTCTTCATCGCTTCTTTGGCCGCGGACGAGTTTGACCATGACACGCACTCAGCGCCCGAGATCACGGTCCCAGAGATACTCGACGCGTTCGACCGAAACGTCACCAAGGCTGAATCCGTACTGGGTAGCCTCTCTAACGAGCAGCTCTTCGGGCACTGGCGGTACCGGTATGGCACCCGGGTCATCTTCGACATGCCGCGCCTGGTGGTCATCCGTAGCACGGCGCTGAATCATCTGATTCACCATCGGGGCCAACTCTCGGTCTACCTGAGACTGTTGAACGTGCCGTTGCCGTCCGTCTATGGCCCAACGGCGGACGAGTCGTGATCGTGAGCTGGCGTTCTTCCCCGTCACGTCTCTCAAGTCCTCCCAGGAGTGAACCCCATGGGCGCACCCGAGCGTGGTATTCCGGGGTCGTGCCGCCGCAGACGCTCCCCGGCGGCGACCGCATGGCCATTCTCGTCGATCCCGAAGGGCTGTCGGTAGGGTTGACCACGGCGCCGCACGAGCCGCGGTTCGCGAGTCCGCCGCCGGACGTTCCGTCCGTTACCCCCTAGCGCCGTCGATCCGGAAGGGCACTTATGGCACTTCGCCTCTCGATCGAGTTCGCCCGGTCCGGGCGCATGAGTCCTGCGACCCCGGTGCTGATTCTGAGTCCGCGAGCGTGCTGGCGATGGCTACGAGGCTGACGTCGACCCAGCTCTTTCGTTGCTCCGGCACCCTCAAGCGAGATGCGGAGATCGACGAGTGGATGAGGGCCCACGCCGGCGAGCGTGGAGCCATCGCCCGGCGCTGGTTTGAGGTCATGCGCAACTGCGGAGACGACGTGCGCGAGGTGTTGCACGACGGCCATCCGACCGCGTGTGTTCTGGATGCGGCCTTTGGCTATGTCAACGTCTTCACAGCCCACGTCAATGTGGGATTCTTTCGTGGCGCGGAGCTCGCCGATCGCGATGGCCTGCTGGAGGGCTCGGGCAAGTTCATGCGGCATGTGAAGCTCAGACCGGACGACGCCATCGACGCCGAGGCCCTGACCCGGCTGATTGAAACTGCCTACGCTGACATGCGGGCCCGCCTGCAGGCCGGCTGCTCCTAGCGGCCGGTGGCCGAGCCGTCGGCTATCCGGGCGGTGCCGAGCATACCCGTCATCGAGAGATTGCCTTCGTGACACGCGAACTCGTAGATCGGCTCGTCGCGGCGCTTCAGTGGAATCTCAGCCGTCCACGGGGACTGCCAGGTGTCCGGGTCGGTGAAGGTGAGCCGATAGGTGATGGTGTCCGGGCCGCTTCGGGTAAATCGTTCGACGAGCTGGAGCCCCTCAGCCGCGCCGTAGAAGTAGCTCCCCTGCGCGAAGTTGCGTGTCTCCACGACCAGGGTGTCGCCCTCCCAGTGCCCCCGCGGGTCGCCGTTCCATTGCCGAATGGCCTCCGGCACGTGAGGCTGTCCGTCCAGCGCGATCAGCCGAGCATCGTGAAACGCTTCGCTGACGAACGCGAGATGGTCCGGCGTCTGGATGATCTGATAGAAGGTGTAGGGGCCGGCACCAAAGTTGCCACCGAGCCTCGGCACGCCCGTCGTGACGCAGCGGTGAAAGTTGTTGAGGTCCTCGGGACCCGTCTTGAACTCCCAACCCGCGTCGACCCGCGCCTCCCGAGCCTGGCCCGCCGCCGTCCGGGCTGGAATACGGCCATCGGGCGGGTCGATGATCTGCGATGTCTGGTTCGTGAACTCCACGTCGACCATGCCCAGCGAATTGCTGGTGGACGACGCACCCCCGTAGGTGTCGACGTCGTTCAGCGCCGCGAAGAAGGCCCCTTCCGGCGTCGTAAAGGCGCTCCGTCCATTCGCGAAGATCCGTGCCGCGCGCGAACGGAGCGTCGCCACCTCTTCATCGGTCAGGAACTCCCGACCCTCGAAGGCGGGGGGACGCTCCAACGGCGTCGCGGTGTTACTGAGCCAGACGCCCTGCAGGTCAGGCCGTCCGTCGGCCAGACGCGGCACACTCCAGCCGACAGCCTCGCCGCCTTGTGCGAGCACGGGTGTGACAGTGCCGACGGACAGCGACCCGACCGACGCCACCACCAACACCACGACGGCACGAGCGAGCACCTGCTGACACATGACAACCTCCCCCCGCAGGCCCCGCGCGCTAGTCCTCCGGCAGCGCGTAGACGAAGAGCGCGTTTCCCTCTCGCGGGTTCTTCAACTCCGGCGTCAAGTCCGCCGGGATCAGACTCGTCCAACTGGTTCCGCCGAGCGCGCTTCCGGCTCCGAAGGCGACGTATTGCCGTCCATCGACGGCATAGGTAATCGGGTAGCCGTTCGCCATGGTCGAGAGCCGGCTGCGCCACAACTCGTCGCCGGTCCGGGCGTCATACGCGAACACATACCGCTCCCAGTCTCCGATGAAGACCAGGCCGCCGGCGGTGGTCAGCGCTGAGGTGTTGTAGGCCGAGCGGCGACGCTGCTTCCAGAGTGTCTCTCCGGTCCGGATGTCCAGTGCCTGCAGTTCC
>SXOW01000405.1 GCA_005778315.1 Acidobacteriota bacterium | reverse complement strand
CGTCGGCCGCGACCACCAGGATGACCACGTCGGTCACACTGGCGCCACGGGCTCGCATCAACGTGAACGCCTCGTGCCCCGGTGTATCCAGGAAGACGATGCGTCTGTCGTTCACGTTGACCGAGTACGCGCCGATGTGCTGCGTAATGCCGCCTGCCTCGCGTTCGGCCACGCGGGACTTGCGGATGGCATCCAGCAGTGTCGTCTTTCCGTGGTCGACGTGCCCCATCACGGTGACCACAGGCGCCCGCGGGACAAGATCCTCGTCCTGAGTGACGGTGGACTCGACCTCGACCACCTCTTCTTCGTACGAGCGCATCTCGACGTCTGCCCCGAACTCCCGCGCGACCATGGTGGCCGTCTCGGTGTCGAGGGTCGTGTTGATGGTCATCATCATCCGACGCTCGATGAGCTTCTTCAGGACATCCTTCGCGCGCAACTCAAGCTTGTCCGCCAGATCTTTCACCGTCATTCCCTCGGCGAGAGAAATGGAACGGGTGATTGGTGGCGGCGGCGCCGGCGTGAACGGCGCAGACGGGTTCGCTGGCCGCCGCTTGCGTCCGCCCGGTGGCCGGGCCGGTGGCCGGAACTGGGGCCGGTAGCCAACGGCCGGTGTGGTCGGGCGACCGATCGCCGGTCGAGGGGGCACGGCCCTCACTGCGGTCGCCAATGTGGTCGGTCGTGGCGCCGCACCAATGGGCCGCGACCCCGGTCGGGGACGCTGAGGCCGTGCCAGCGCAGCCGTTCCAGTCGGCGCGGCCGGCGTCGGCCTGGTTGGCACGACGGTCGTTCTGGGCGCGGGCGGCGCTAACGACGGCGCAGTGTGCTCCACACGGAGCCCCATCCGTGGCGGGACCACTCGTCCGGTCGGGGTCACGGGTTTGGACGCGGCTGGCCTGGCCGGTGCGGGCGACGGCTTGGGCGCTTCCGGTGTCGGGGGCGCGGTCTCAGCTGGTGGTGCCGCTGCGACCGGAGTCTCGACGACGGTCGGTTTCGCTTCCGTCGCAGCGGTCGGTGCCGCGTTGGCCTCAGCCGCAGGCGGCGTCGGCGCTGGCTTCGGCGTCGGCGGGGGCACCGGTAGCGTCGCTTTCGGTTGCAGTGGCGCCGTGGGTGCCGCGGACGGGTCCTCGATTTTCAGAGACCGGGAGCGGAGCCGTGGTACCCCGGAGGGCGGCGGCGGTGCTGGTGCCGGCGGCTGGACGGGGACCTGCTCTGGAGCCTCAACCGCCGCCTGCTCAACCGCCTCGGCTGGCCCCACTTTGGGAGCCTTGACCAATCGCGGCGGACCCAATCGGGGGCGCATCGCTGGTTCGGCGGTCTTGGTGGTCGTGGCGGTCTTCTTGCCCTTCCCTGAAGACGCGGCCTTCTTGAAAAATAGGGGACCGGTCGGCAGGCTGACGTCGCGCTCACGCGCCAGCCGTTCAGCGAATTGCCGAGCGACGATTTCCTCGACCGTGCTCGAGGCACTCTTCACCTCGATGCCGTGCTCCCGCTTGAGGAGGTCCATGACCTCCTGGCTCGGGATGCCGAGCACCTCCGCGACCATGTAAATCCGGATCGTGGCCAACGTTGTCCTCTGTTTCCCGTTACTTCGTTCAGTCGCCGTCTGGCGATGGCTCGCTATTGGTGGCGTCCGCATCGGTCAGCGGACCCGGTTCCACGTTCTGAAACTCTGACACGGCGTGCTGTTCGGGCCAACCGGGGAGCGGCTCAATGCCCTCCTGCGGCACAGCCTCGGTGGTACCGCTACCGACAGCGCCGCCGGCTGCCATCGTGGCCGCCTCGGCCCCCTGGCGCAGCGCTTCTGCGGCGCCCTCCGACAGACCCAGCACTTCGCTCAACTCGGCCGCGCTCGCCGACACCATCCGTTCCACGGTCTCGATCCCGGCCGCGTTCAGCTTTTCTACCATTTCCTCGTCGAGACCAGGCACGGAGAGCGGTGCCGGCTCTGCGCCCAGGTCGTCGAACTGGGCCTCGACTTCGCGCCGTTTCTCTTCTTCGCTCTTGATGTCGATCTTCCACCCCGTCAGCTTCGCCGCCAGCCGGACGTTCTGCCCCTTCTTGCCGATTGCGAGTGACAACTGTCGGTCTTCGACCACGACTTCTATGATGCGGTCGGCCTCATCGACCACCGACACGCGTTGTACCCGGGCTGGGCTCAGGCCGTTCGTGACGAACACCGTGGGGTCGTCCGACCACTCGACGATGTCAATCTTCTCGCCGCGCAGTTCGCGAATAATCGCTTGGACGCGGGTGCCTTTCATCCCGACGCAGGCGCCGACGGGGTCGACCTCGCGCTCCCGTGAAGCCACGGCGACCTTGGCCCGATCGCCAGCCTCACGAACCGCTCCGCGGATGATCACGGTGCCGTCGTAGATCTCGGGGACTTCTTGCTCGAACAGCTTGATCAGGAGAACCGGGTCCGTCCGCGACAGGATGATCTGGGGCCCTTTGGTGTTCTTGTTCACCTCCTTGATCACCGCGCGCACGCGGTCGCCGGTCGTATAGTTCTCAGCACGTGACTGTTCCCGCCGTGGGAGGAGTGCCTCCACGCGGCCCACCTCCACCACGATGTCGCCGCTTTCAAAGCGCTTGACCAAGCCGTTGATCACTTCGCCGACCCGGTCGTTGAACTCGGCGTACACGTTCTCACGTTCCGCCTCGCGCACTTTTTGGAAGATGACCTGTTTGGCCGTCTGCGCGGCGATGCGTCCCAGGACGTCGGTCGGTTTGGGGAATTCGATTTCCATCCCCGGTTCGGCTTCGTCGCCGTACAGCTCCCGGGCCTCGGCCAGCGAAATCTCAGCCAGCGGATCGGTGACGTCTTCGACGATTTCCCGGACAGAGAAGAGTTCCACCTGGCCTGTTTCGGGGTTGAACTTCGTGCGCAGGTTCTCGTCCGTCTTGTAATATTTCCGCGACGCCGTCAAGACCGCGTCTTCGATGGCCGTGATGATCACGTCGGCCTCGATCCCTTTTTCCTTAGCCAGCGACTCGATGGTTTGTTGTAACGCGTTGCTCATTGAGGCTTCCTGTCGTGCGCTATATCTCGACCTCGAGTTGTGCGCGTGCGACCGCCGACGCCGGAACGTGGCGCGTCGTCTTCCCGTCTTCAATCACGATGGTTCGGTCGCGCACCGCGGTGATGCGACCCGACACGAACCGTTGCCCGTCCACCAACTCGTGTGTCACGATCTTGGCGCGCCGGCCGATGAACCGCTCAAAGTCCCCCAATCCGCGTAACGGTCTGTCGAGCCCGGGAGACGACACCTCGAGTGTGTAATGCTGCTCGAAGGTGACCTCCGTATCGAGAACCGCGCTGAGGTCCATGCTGACCGCCGCACAGTCCTCCACCGTCACATTTTCTCCATCGGTCTGCTCAGACTCCGAGTCCGTGATCTTGTCGATCACGATTCGGAGCACCCAGCCGACCGATTCGCGCCGAAACTGCAGGTCAAAGAGCTCGAGCCCGTGACTGCTGGTGATCCGCTCCGCGATCTCCCGCACCGCACGTAAACGATCAGTCGGTGACTTCGCCACTCGAGCGACCTTGGTCGTGTTTGGAGCCTCGTCCCAGCGTAGCCGTGTGCGCAGCACGCGAACCCGGCCGTCGTGCAACCCAAACCTCCCCGAAAAGAAAAAAGTGGGCCAAGAATGCCCACTCCTTGCTCATCACAGGGAACGTAACCGTAGAACTATATCACGAGAGACTGGTGGCCGCGCTGCCCGATACTGGATGGTCGGTCGCGGTGCAGGATCAGGGCGGTCATCGGTCCCTCCGTCCCTTCGGGCGCAGCTTACGCGTCCAACTCCGGCATGTGCGGCAGCAAGAGGTCGAGCAATCGACCAAAGCGGCGATGCTGGTGCAGCGTGCGTTGCAGGTAGCTGAAGGTGCGGGGCAGCGCCACCGCAAATCCCCGTCGGTCGGCGACCGCGATCTGGTGACCGAATGTCCCGAGCGCCTTCAGGTGGCGTTGGACCGACATGAGATCGAACCGGTCGTGGAACTCCGCGCGCTTGGCCGAGGGCGTCGCTGCCAGAAATCGGCCTGTCATCTCAGTGACCAGCGCCGGCGGCAGGTCGACGTAGCAGTCACGCAGGAGCGACACAAGGTCGTAGGTGTCCGGTCCCAATCGTGCGTCCTGGAAATCGATGACCACGAGCCGACCGCGTCTGACCATCAGATTGCGGCTGTGGTAGTCACGGTGGCACAGCACCTGCGGCTCCGCCGCCAGATCGTCGCCGATACACGCGAATTCTTGGTCGAGCGCCCGCGACTCACTGTCTCGGAGCGGTGCGCGCCGGTAGACGCCAAGAAACTCCGACCGAAAGAACCGCAGTTCTCTGGTCAAGGTCGCTCGATCAAAGGCCAGGTCGAACGGCGGCTCCGGCGGGTGGTTCTCCGGCGCTTCTGCGCGGTGTAACTCAAGGATGATGTCGAGGGCCTGCCGGTATAGCGGCGCCGGGTCTCGATCGGCGTTGTCCTGCCAATCCTGCAGGGTCTCCTGACCGAGGTCTTCGAGGGCCAGAATGCCCAGGTCGCCAGCGTGGCCGACCACGGCCGGGACCGGGATGGCCAGCCGGTCCAACAGCGCGCCTACCTGCAGCTGTCTGAGGGTGGCGGGGTCGAACACCTCCGGATGCACCGCCAGCACCAGAGAGGGCGACCGGCTTCGTGTGACACGAACGTAGGCACGGTTGGACGCATCGCCGTGCAGGCGCTCTATTCGAACGGCGTCCCCGACATCCGCTCGACGGAGATACGCTGCGACTCGATCCTCGATCGGGTCGAGCTGGACGGTGTTCTCGGAAGGGGGCACGGCGACCATGCGCAAAGCTGGCGAGATAGCAAGATGACGGCGTGTCAGGCCGGCGGCGCCAGGATCGGGACGCTCAGGAGATCTCCCAGCCGCGCGGCGCCAGGCAGTGCCGTAGCGTCCTGGGCCTGGGCGACGATGCCTGACAAGGGCACGAGCGCTCGCCCGTCGATCTGGGTGCCGTCGGGCAGCCGTACCCCGTCGGTGAGAACGCAGTTGGAGACCTGGCAGTCCGCGCCCACGTGGACATCGTCCCACAGGACTGACCGCTCGACGTGGGACGACGGGGCCACGTGGCATCGGCGGCCGACGTAGGTGTCCGGCGCGCTATGGTCTCGGGCCATCGCTCGATTGGCCGCGAGATAGTCCGCTGGTGTGCCAATGTCGTAGAAGTGCCCGTCGATCATATGCGTTCGCACCCGACCTGTGGTGGTCGCCAGGCGGTCATATAGTCCACCGACGGTGGCAGCTGGGACGCCGTCGGCCAGCGTGTCGAATGTCGACGCTTCGACGATCTGCACGCCCACAAACAGCGGTGGGTTGCGCTGGTCGCCCGGTGGGGCGAACCCGGTGACGCGTCCATCGGCGTCCGTGACCACGCCTCCGTATCGCGCCGGTGAAGGGTTCTCGGTCACCGCGAGTGTGACCCAGGCGTCGTGCGAGCGGTGTGCCGCAAGAAGTGCCGCCAGGTCTACATCGCACAAGGTGTCCCCGTTGATGAGGAAGAACCGGCGTCCCAGGAGGGGCGCTGCGTGACGCGGTCCGCCGGCCGAGCCGAGCAGCGTCCGCTCCCACGAATATCGCACCCGGCAGCCGAGGCCGGCACCGTCCCCCACGACGCCGGCAATCGTCTCAGGACGGTGATGCAGATTGATGACGGCGTCGCGGACACCTTGCGCGGCGAACTGGGTCAGGTGGTGACGAATGATCGGCACACCGGCTACCGGCACGGCCGCCTTGGCGCGGGAGAACGTCAGCGGTCGCAGCCGGGTTCCGAGTCCGGCCGCAAGAACCAGCGCCGGAGGAAGGGCACTGTTCACGGGGCGTCGAACACCATGTGTTGGGCCTGTGATCCGTGCGCCGTCCGGTAGGTCTCGAACAGTGCGTGATAGGAGTCGAGCACGAACTCCTCTGGCCGGCGTTCGAGGTCGGCCGTCATTCGCCGAATGTCATCCGCGCTGCCTTCGAGCTCGACGAAGGTGCCGATCGGAGATTCGTCGAGGGCGATGATCAACCCGCCTCGGCTGAACTCTTCCCGATATTTCTCGTACCGGAACCAGACATGGAACCCCAACCGTTCGCACACCTGTAGCAGCACCATCGGGTCGCCGACGCTGGTCTCGAGTTCTTCGCGCACTTTCATCGTGCCGGGTTGCGGCGCGCCCTTGAATGTGACGGAGCCGCGATCCCCGTCGACTCGGATCCGCAGGGTGCACCGACGGCTCTGCAGTGGGCTGGTGTCTCGATCCAGCAGCCGGTCCTCCTGCAAGCGCCGCGGTCTCAATGCGACCGCCCCGGCCCGGAGTATCGCGGCGCGGGCCTCGGCCGGATTCGGGTAGGGCAATTTGACTTCGCGCTCCAGGTTCGTCATGGTCCCGTCGGGCTGCGGGATCTTACATTCGGGTCTTGAAGGCGCCGCCAGCCAGCGTCGGGGTGCCGACCCCTCGGCCCAGCATCAGCGCGTGGTGTGTGCTGCCGAGCCCGCCGGGGACGACGAGCGTCTTGAGCGCGAGTCGATGCCTGACCGATGGCGTGTCCGCTCCCGTCGGCGCATTGTCGAGAGCGCCGAGACCCAGCAGGAAATGCGTCTGGTCCGTCAGTCCGAGCAGCGCCAGGCCTTCGTCTGCAGCGGCCGTCCGGATGGAGGTCCAGTCGACGTGGGCCGTAATATCCTGTTCACCAGGGTGCGCGAGCCACGGGGGTCCCCCCTGTTGCTCGGTGTCCGAGACCGGGGTCGACGTCGTGTGGCGTCGAAACGTCGTCAACGTGCCGGTGCTGTGGCTGCCCGAGTACAGCCGCTCGGCTGGATGGCCGTAGTCGATCAGCAGCATGAAGCCGAGCCGCAAGCGTCTGGCCGCATCCTGCACCCACTCGACCGCCGCCAGATTGACCTCCCCGCGGCCGCCCGGCGAGAGTCGTGCGTCGAGCCGATCGAGATACCGCGCGAGGTCTGGCGTGGAGGGCGGGGCCGCACGCTCCACGAACCGCTCCTCCTCCACGTCCACCATGATTTCCCGGAGGCCGTCCGCGGTCATCGCGACAGCGTGCGTCGGCAGTGCGTCCAGGAGCTCGTTTGCGAGGATCACCCCCTGCACCTCATCGGGCATCCTGTCTGACGAGGCCACGAGGCGGCGGCTGTGGTGACCGAGTGTGTCGAGGTGCGCCGCGCGTGCGGGGGCGCTCGCTTCGACCAGTGTGAGTCGGATCGCCCGGTAGAGGGCGGGGAAGTCGGATTCAGCCGTGTCGAGAATATCTCGCGCGAGCTGCCCGTTGGCCGCCCCGGCCTCGACGACATCGAATCTGTCGGCGCAGGACGGACCCAGGAGTCGATACATCTCGTCCAGCTGCCTGGCCAGCAATGCGCCGAACTGCGGCCCGACATCGACGCTGGTAAAGAAGTCTCCCGCGCGCCCGGTTCGTCGGGGCGCGCGGGAGTAGTAGCCAAGGCCGGGGTGGTAGAGCGCCAGCTCCATGAATGTCGCCGTCGTCAGCGGACCGCCCAGGCGAATCCGTCGCGCGATCAGCTCATGGAGCGTCACGAACCGCCTACTCCTTGCGCAGTCTGAGCAGCCGTTCGCCGTCGGGTCGCGCGACTCTGAGAAATGCCGTACGTCCGGCTTCGACCTCGTTCAGTTCGCGGATCGCCTCTGCCGCACTGGACACCACGGTTCGGTTGACGGCCGTGATGACATCGCCGGGCCGAATGCCGCCAGCCTGCGCGGCTCCGCCAGGGTCCGCATTTGTGACCACCGCGCCGGTCGTACCGCGGGGGAGCCGAAGCTCACGCGCCGCGTCTGCGTCCAGATCCTGCAGGGTCATCCCAAACCCGGTGTTCAGGTCCTCTACGCCGACGTCGGCTAGCCGTCCCTCATCTTCTAGGTCCAGTTCGCCGATGGTGATGGTGAGGCTTGTCGGTTCGCCATCTCGATACACTCCGAACTCGACCACGGTTCCTGGCTGGGTAGCGACCACTTTCTCCTGCAGGCTCTCGATGTCATCGACCCGTTCGCCGTTGAAGCTGACGATGACGTCCTCCAGTTGGAGCGACGATCTGGATGCGGGGCCGCCAGGTGAGATACGGGACACGAGCGCCCCCATTCGTTCACTCAACCCATAATCGCTGTAGTCCTCGTTGGTAAGCCCGTAGAGTTCGACGCCGATCACGCCGCGTGTGACGCGCCCGGTTCGCAGCTGAGGGAGCAGCGCTCGGACGGTGTTGATTGGCACGGCGAACCCGATGCCGAGGTTGCCGGGTCTATCGCTGACGATGGCGGTGTTGATCCCGATGACCTCACCGCGAAGGTTGAGCAGGGGCCCACCCGAGTTGCCCGGGTTGATCGCCGCGTCCGTCTGAATGACATTCTGGGACCGGCCCCGGACCTGCACGAACGGCCGGCCGACGGCGCTGACCACGCCGACCGTAACGGTGTGCCCGAGTCCGAACGGGTTGCCGATGGCCATCACCCAGTCGCCGGCTTCCATCTGCGTCGAGTCGCCGAAGCTGGCCTCCGGCAGCGGATACGACGGCCGTTCGGTCAACTCGATGAGCGCACTGTCGGTGAGCCGGTCTCGGCCGACGATGCGGGCCTCATACAACTCGTCATCGTCGAGGAAGGACACCTCGATCTTGGTGGCGCCCTCGACGACATGATTGTTCGTGATGATATAGCCGTCCTTGTCGATGATGAACCCGGTGCCCGACGCAACTGTGGGGCGTTCCTGTGATTCGCGCCCGGGGCCACCGGGTTGCGGGAGATCGCCCAGGAACTGTCGCAGCAGGTTATCGGTTTCACCCTGAGACTCAGTGCGGATGTTCACCACCATCGGGCTCTGGGCCTTCGCGATGTCGCGGAACGTCGTCGCGGTCAGCTGGCCCGTGATCGGTTCGCTGTTCATCGCCGGCAACGCCGACGAGCTGACGGATCGGGGCGCGGCGGAGGTCTGCGCCTGGGAGCTCGGGACGAGGTCCAGCCTCGCCGTGATCACCGCGATGCTGGGTACGCTCGCGACCCTGCTGCCAGCCACCATCGTCAATGTGGTCATTCCGGAAATCATGGGTGCGTTCGGCATCGGCCAGGACAAGGCGCAATGGCTGGCGACGGGGTTTCTCGCGTCGAGCACCATCACCATGCTTGTCAACAGCTGGATGGTGCATTCCTTTGGCGTGCGCCTCACATTTGTCGTGTCGCTTGTTGTGTTTCTGCTCGGCTCGATCGCGGGCATGTTCGCACCGAACGAGGACTTTCTGATTGCTATCCGCGTGTTTCAGGGTGCGGCCG
>SXOW01000404.1 GCA_005778315.1 Acidobacteriota bacterium | reverse complement strand
TTGGCAAAACCCACATCGCGGTGGCCGTGCTTCGTCAGGTGGTGTGTGAGAAGAGCGCACGCGGGCTGTACTACGACACCAGGCACCTGCTGAGCACGATCCGCAGCACCTACAATCCGGTCACGCGAACGTCGGAAGTGGACGTGCTGCGTCCCGTCATGGAGGCAGAACTCCTCGTGCTGGACGACCTGGGCGCCGAACGTCCCACGGACTGGGTCGAGGAAACGATGAACCTCATCGTGAACACCCGCTACAACGACCGTCGCCCGACGATCTTTACCTCGAACTACGAGGACCTGCCGGACGGGGAAAACATGGACTCGCTACTGGTCCGAGTCGGGTTTCGCATGCACTCCCGGCTTCGGGAAATGTGCGAATTCCTGGAATACAGCGGTCCGGATTACCGGGATTTCGTCGAAGGGGCGCCCACGAGCGAAGAGTTGTCCCAAAAATGGAAGATGCAGCCTCGACGCAAGCTCCCGGTCCGCACGTCCGTGCGCGCACGCGCTCGTCTGAAAACGGGTAAGTCCGATCTGGGCTGGTCCGGTGGACGCGCGGGGGGCTGATGCGCGCGCCAAGTGAGGCGGGCGACCCGGTCGGTCGAGTGGATCGTGGGTCGGGCGGTCGGTGTGGAGACCGCGGTCCGCTTGGTCTGTATCTGCACATTCCGTTCTGCGAAGCGATCTGCAATTACTGCAACTTCAACCGCGGCCTCTTGGAGTTGGGCCTCAAGCGCCGCTATCTGGATGCGCTGCATCGCGAAATTGAGCGCGCCGGTCTTGCAGCGACCGGTGTGCGGGCCGATTCGTTGTTCTTTGGCGGTGGCACGCCGTCGGTGCTCGAGCCCATCGAAGTCGGTGCGTTGATCGCCCGGTGCCGGTCCGACGCGAGCCTCGCGCCCGGCGCGGAAGTGACCCTCGAAGTGAATCCCGAAACCGTCAACGCGGCGCGGCTGGCCGGCTACCGCGAGGCCGGCGTGACGCGCCTGAGCATGGGCGTCCAGTCGTTTCGCGACGCGGAACTGCGTCGCTTGAACCGCCAGCACACGGCCACGCGCGCGATCGACGCGTTTGTGGTGGCGCGGGCGGCGGGATTCGACGACATCAGTCTGGATCTCATGATGTGGCTGCCCGAACAGACGGTGGCACAGTGGTGTGAGTCGGTCGACACCCTCGTCGCACTCGGGCCGGAGCACGTCTCCTTCTATCTGCTCGAGCTGTATCCCAACGCGCCCTTGCAAGACGAGATGGCCCGGGGAGGGTGGGCGCAGGGGCCCCAGGAGTGCGCTGCGGACATGTATCACGCGGGCGTGGACCGGCTCGAGGCCGCCGACTATCGCCAGTACGAAATCTCGAACGCGGCTCGTCACGGACACCGGTCCCGGCACAATCTCAAATACTGGTCTGACGGTGCGTGGGTCGGGTTCGGCTGCGGCGCCCACTCAACGCATGCGGGGGAGCGTTGGCAGAACGTGTCCGGCGTTGGCGACTATATCGATGTGGTGATGGCAGGCCGCACGCCTGTTGGCAGCCTCCGCGCGCTGTCGACTGAGGAACGTCTGACCGATACCATGTTTCTCGGCCTCAGGCTGTCCGAAGGGATCGACGTGGCCGCGGTTGAAGAGCGGTACGATGTCGATGTCTGGTCGCGGTGGGGGGCCGAGTTGGTACCGTTTGTCGAGGCCGGATTGCTCGAGCGAGAGCCAGGTCGGTTGCGATTGACACGAGCTGGCATGCTGCTGGCGAGCGAAGTCATGCAGGTATTTGTGTAGCTATGTCGCAAGCCACACGCCTCGTGGGACGGGGCCGAGGTCGGGTGTCACCTCAAGATCAGCGAGGCGCTGGCCGACCCGGGCGGGACGTGCCGCACCGGCTGCGGGGGCCCTCACCGAGGGTCGCCGCACTCGTGGCGGTCGCGTTCGTCGCGGGTGTGGGGTGGGGCGCGGCCCGCACCACGGCGCAGCCCGGCTCGCGGGTGTTCACGGGCGATGTTGGGATGGTGATCAGTCACGTGAAGGCCGGTCAAGCCGTCGCGTTCGAGCGGACCATGAAGCGCGTCGGCGAGGCCCTCACGATCAGCAAGGAATTTGACCGACGCCGACAGGCCGTCACCTGGAAGATCTACAAGGCGTCGGACCCGCTCGACGGTGGTGCGCTGTTGTATGTTTCGCTGCTGGACCCGGTCGTGCCGGGCGCCGACTACTGGGTGCCGCAGATCCTGAACGAGGCGTTTCCCACAGAGGTGCAGGAGCTGTACGAGACCTACGCCGACTCGTTCGCGGAGGACCAGGGGCAACTGTTGATGAATTTGACGGCGGTCGATTTGGGACTGCCCGTGCCCGAACCATGACGGTGGGGCAAGAGGTGTGGATGTGTGGGAGCACCCACGCACTACGAAGGAGGAGCGCATGCGGACGATGGTGAAGACGGCGTCGCGAAGAAGTCAGATGTGGGTCGGCGCAGCCCTCGTAGCCGCTGTGGCCTTCGGGGTCCTGCTGGGTAGCGCCTTTGCTCCCGCATCGGAAGCGGCGGCACAGCCGACACTGACGTTCAGCGGCGGGACCGGTATCGTGCTGAACGTGGTGAATCCGGCGCGGACCGCCGACTTCGAGCGGGTCATGCGCGCGTTTGGCGAGTCGCTCGTGGGGAGTAGCGACGAGCAGCGTCAGCAGATGGGCCAGAGTCTGAAACTGTATCGGGCGGCCGAGGCCGGTCCGAACAACTACGTGCTGTACTACTTGTTCGCCGACCCGGCCGTGTCCGGTGGGAACTACGCGGTGGCCCAGGTCCTGGCTGATGAGTACATGGGCGGCCCTCCCGACAACGGTGACGAGGTGCGGGCGATCTACGAAGAATACAGCGCGGCGCTCGAGGGTGGCGGCCAGCAGACCATCAACCTTGATCTGGTCCTCGAGTTCTAGGGACTGCCGGTGCGCGCCTGACCCGCGCCGCCCGGGGCCTCGAAATCGGTCTCGGCCCATGTCGGGCACCGGTTCCGCGTCGGGGCATGTCTCCCGGGGCGACACGAAGCGTTTGGCTGAACGGGATGGTTGGGGTAGAGTAACGCCCTCGACCAGCCAACGGTGTACTTGAGGAGGAGAACATGCGGACGATGGTGAGCAAGAAATTACGAATGGGCCGGATGTGGTTTGGTGCCACAATCGTGGCCACCCTCGCGGTGGGCGTGTTGTTGGGCAGTTCGTACGCGCCGGGCAGCGAGGCTGAGGCGCAGGGGATCCCGACGCTGACGTTCAGCGGCGGCGTGGGCGTTATCGTGAACCTCGTCAACTCGGCGAATACCGCCGATTTCGAGAGAGTCATGAAGGCCTATGCCGACACGCTGAACAAAAGCAGCAATGCGCAGCGGAAGCAGATGGGCGCCGGCTTCAAACTCTACAAGGCGGCAGAGATGGGGCCGAACAACGCCGCCATCTACTATTCGATTTTCGATCCCGCCGTGCCCGGTGGCAACTATCAGCACATCACCGTGCTGGCGGAAGAGTTCGGTGGAGGCCCCCCCGGAAACGGTGACGAGGTTCGCACGCTCTACACCGCATACACCGCCGCGCTGGCGCCCGGCGGGTCAGCCCTCAATCTGACCCTCGTGCAGTAAGCTGCGCGCTGGGGTGTTCGCCCCGTTGCGCACCTGTCGGCGCTACGCAGGGCGGCCGACGGCGGGCAGGGGGGACGTTGCTGGCCACGGCGACGGAGTTGTCGGAACGCGGGATGTCGCACGTCTAGTGCGCATCCCGCGTTTATCGTACCCGGTGCCCGTGGCCCGCGGCACGCCCGCCACAGGATTCTAGAATCCGATGTTCAGACCGGCGTAGAGCCGGTGGTGGGTGTCGTGCTGGGGCGAACCCCGGAGCGAGAAGACCCGATAATCCAGGCGCATGCGGATCGGTCCTGCCACGGCGATCTTGACCCCGCCGCCGACATTGGTGGCGCCGCTGGTGTCTAGGAGCCCTCCGCCTTCTTCCTGATACGCGCCCGCGCCGACCGTCGCGTAGAACTGCAGTCCTGAAATACCGAATGGGGTCTGGGCGAAGACATTGACCGAACCGGTGCGGAGGCCGGGCGCACCGGCCGACGCGTCTGAGGCGGTATCAGACAGCTCGAATTCGAGGCCGAGGACCACGAGCGCGAACCCGACCGCGAGACCACGTACGGGCCGGTTCGCCGGCGTGGCGTTGCTCCCGACGAAGGCGGTGAGATCGGCGTCCGCCGGCCGGGCGGCCCCCAGGCTCAGGACTAGCACGGATAGTACGATCGAGGCCGCTTGTCCTGGTCGCATCTGTCATTGTCTCCTGGCCGCGTAGCGCCGCCGGCACCGTTTTCAGCGTCTCCCGGCATCATAACAGAGCGGTCTGGAGACCACGGCGAGCCCCGCCGGCTCCGCCATCCCTGTGATAAAGTGACGACACTCCGATGGACCTTCGTCCCACCGAGGAACAACGTCTTCTGCGTCTAGCCGTCCGTGAGTTCGCTGAAGCCGAAATGGCGCCGTACACCCTGGAATGGGACGAGGCGCAGCGCTTCCCCTTGAGCCTGCTCCCGAAGCTTGCGGACCTTGGGTTGATGGGCATTCAGTTCCCGGAGCGCTATGGCGGCGCCGCCATGGGTGCCATCGACTACTGCATCTGTATCGAGGAACTCGCGAGGGTTGATCCCTCGATTGCGCTGTCGGTCGCGGCGCACAATGGATTGGCCGCGGCACATATCCACCGCTTTGGGTCTGACGCACAACGGGCTACCTACCTCACACCGCTCGCCCAGGGTCGCCACCTGGGAGGCTGGGCGCTGACCGAACCGCAGGCTGGTAGCGACGCTGGGAGTACCCGGACGCTCGCCACGCGCGTGGCCCAGGGGTGGTGTCTGAACGGGACGAAGGCGTTCACGACGCACGGCACGCTGGCGGGCACGTTCGTGGTCATGGCCGTGACCGACGCCAGCCAGGGCCATCACGGGATCTCCGCCTTTGTGGTGCCCCGCGATACGCCCGGTCTCGCGTCCGGTCGCAAAGAAAACAAGCTGGGGATGCGGGCGAGCGACACCTCAGAACTCCGATTCACCGACTGCCTGGTACCGGATGACCAGCGGCTTGGCGATCTGGGCGCAGGGTTCATCGGGGCGCTCGCCGTGCTAGACGCCGGTCGTATCGGGATCGCCGCCCTTGCCGTCGGCTTGGCCCAGGGCGCCTACGAAGCGGCGCGCCGTTACGCGGTGGTGCGCGAACAGTTCGGACAGCCGATCGCGGGCTTCCAGGCGCTGCAATTCAAGCT
>SXOW01000403.1 GCA_005778315.1 Acidobacteriota bacterium | reverse complement strand
GATGCCTCGGCCTAGATAGAGAAAATCCCGATGCATGTAAAAACGCCGGGCCACAGCCTGAATCGCCGTATCGCACTTGAGTGCCTCCTCGAGCAGACGCGGCAACCGGTTCAAGTCTTCGACGTGCGCCATTACCGCGGCCGGAGTCAGCGCCTCACGGGTCTGCCCAAGATAGAGCGCGAGGAGGTGCAGCGCGACCAGTTGCGAGGTAAAGGCTTTGGTCGAGGCCACCCCCATCTCTGGGCCGGCGTGGGTGTAGACCGTGCCATCCGCCTCCCTGGTAGCCATGCTTCCGACCACATTGCAGATCGCGATACTCATCGCGCCTTTCCCGCGGGCTTCACGCAAGGCAGCGAGGGTGTCGGCCGTTTCGCCTGACTGCGTGATGGCGACGGCGAGCGTGTTCAGCGTGACGATCGGGTCGCGATACCGGTACTCCGACCCGTAGTCGACCTCGACTGGCACTCCCGCCAGCTGCTCGATCACGAACTTGCCGACAAGGCCGGCGTGCCACGATGTCCCGCAGGCCAGCAGCACAATCCGATCGACCGCGCGTAATCGCTCGTGGGGAATCTCGAGTTCGCCGAGAAACACGCGACCGGACTCGAGCGACGCGCGTCCAAGCATCGTCTCCTGAGCGGCCCACGGCTGCTCGAAGATCTCTTTCAGCATGAAGTGCTTGTAGCCGGCTTTCTCAGCCATGACCGAGTCCCACGTGATCCGCTGCGTCGTCGTTTGCACGGGATCGCCGTGGAAATCGGTGAACTCGGCTCCGGTCCTGGTAATCACCGCCATCTCCCGGTCGCCGAGAAAAACAACGTCTCGGGTGTGGCTGAGAATCGCCGGGACGTCCGATGCGACAAAGAACTCCTGGTCGCCGAGTCCAACTAGGAGGGGCGGACCGTTGCGCACCGCGACCAGCTTCTGTGGGTCGTCGGCGCTCAGCAGGACCAGCGCAAACAGCCCTCGGATGGCGCTCAGCGCACGCCTGACGGCCTGTTCCAGGCCGTCGTCTCGCATTTCTCGCTCTACGAGGTGGGCGACCACCTCCGTATCGGTCTCGGTCTGAAAGCGGTGTCCCTGGGCCTCGAGCTCGTGCTTCAACGCCAGGTAGTTCTCAATGATCCCGTTGTGCACAACGACGATGCGGTCCAGGCAGTCGCGGTGCGGGTGGGCGTTTTCTTCCGTGGGTCGGCCATGGGTCGCCCACCGCGTATGGCCGAGGCCGTAGTCCCCGTCGACCGGCTGGGCGACGATCGCCTCTTCGAGACGGGCCAGTTTCCCGGCGCTGCGGCGCACCTGAAGCGCCCCGTCGTGGATCAGGGCAATGCCGGCCGAGTCATATCCGCGGTACTCCAGGCGGCGCAGCCCTTCGATGAGAACCGGGACGACCGGTTTGTCTCCGATATATCCGATGATGCCGCACATAGCCGTGGGCTGGGTCGCCTACTGCTCCTTGCTGTGCCTGTGCGTGCGAGCCCAGCCAGCCTTGATGGTCTGTCGCCCGCGGGCCACGGCAAGGGCGTCAGCGGGAACGTCCTCGGTGATGCATGAACCCGCACCGACGTAGGCCCCGGCACCCACTGATACCGGCGCGACCAGTTGGGTTCCGCTGCCAATGAACGCGTTCTCTCCGATGTGCGTCCGGTGTTTGTTCGCGCCGTCGTAGTTACAAGTAATAGTGCCAGCGCCGACGTTGGCGCCGTCACCCACCGTCGTGTCTCCGAGGTAGGTCAAATGACCGGCTTTCGCTCCTCGCCCCAGGGATGTCTTCTTGGTCTCCACGAAGTTCCCGATTCTCGCATCCGCGCCGACCTCCGTCTCTGGGCGTAGGTGGGCGAATGGTCCGATGCGAGCGCCCACCCCCAGATGCGACTGCTGAATGACACAGTGATTCCTGACAAGGACGTCGTCGCCGAGCACCGAATCGACGATCCGCACGCCAGAGTGCAGTTCGCAACCTGCGCCCACCGCCGTGCGCCCCTCCAGAGACACGCCGGGGTGGATGATGGTATCCGGACCTACGGTCACATCCACGTCGATATAGGTCGTGGCGGGGTCCTCGATAGTGACCCCGGCCGCCATCAACTCTTCGTTCTTACGCTGTCTCACAATCCGACCAACCTCCGCCAATTCAGCCTGGCTGTTGATGCCGCGAACCTCGTCGGGATCGGACACGGTCACGGTCTCGACCGGTAGCCCGCGTCGTCGATAGGTGGTTACGAGGTCCGGCAGGTACAACTCGTTGACCGTGCCGGCGCGCGGCAGCTCGCGCAGTGCGCCGAACAACGGTTGGAGGTCGAATGCGTAGATCCCGCTATTGATCTCCGTAAGTCGCCGTTGCGCGTCCGAGGCGTCACGTTCTTCGACGATTCCGCTCATCCGACCTGCGGTCCGAACGATCCGCCCGTACCCGGAGGGACTGGCCACGATTGCCGTGACCACCGTGACCGCAGCGCTGGCGGATTCGTGCGCGACCACCAGCCGATCCAGGGTCTCGGCGCGCACCAGCGGCACATCGCCAGATAGGACGACCAGCGTACCCCGACACCGTTGGAAGATAGGGGCCGCTTGGAGCACCGCATGGCCGGTGCCGAGCTGCTCGGCTTGAACCACAAACTGAAGGGATGGGTGACCGGTAAGCCCCTCCTCAACGCGGGCCGCCTGATGTCCGACGACGACGCCCGTCGTGGCCGGCGACAGTCGCGATGCGGCCCGGAGGACGTGTTCGATCAGCGTGAGCCCGGCCAGGCGATGCAGCACCTTGGGCCGCGCCGTCCGCATCCGAGTCCCCCGTCCGGCCGCCAGTATTAGGACGTGACGTGGCATCCCAATTCGGCTGCACCCATGCGGCTCCAGTCTAGCCGATTTGGCGACACGCGCCCAGTTCGGGAGGGCCGCGTGTGAGGCCCGGAGGCTCGCCTACTCGGTCTCCATGGCTTCTCGAAAGCGCCGATTTTGTCGAATCTGGTCAAAATCCGCCTCGTGCATCGCCGTCACCCTGTTCCTCGGGTTGATTGCGATGGCCTTGCCCAGATGTCGGGCGGCCACCTCGGCGTCACCGATCTGGGCATGCGCGAGTGCCAGGAGGTATTGCACATGGTCCTGGCTCGATTCAGCGCCGCCTGCACTAGCGAGCAGTGCCAACGCGTTGTCCACCTCGCGACGGTTGAGCGCGACAGTCGCGGCGAGGATCCGGTCTTCCAGTGCTTTCGGTGGCTTTGCAGGTGGGTTGGTCTCCCGTGCGCAGACGGCCAGGTATAGCTGCGCCCGCTCATGTAGTTCGCGCTCCTCCGGGTATTCGTCGATGAGCTGAGAAAACGCTTTGGCCGCAACGTCGTACTGATGCCGCTGCAGTGCATTGAGACCCTTTTCGTACAGCGCGATGGCCTTGGCATACTGAACCCCCAGGCTGGGCGTCCGGGTCGACGCCCGGCTGCGGGGGCTGGCCTGGTCCTTCGGTGCGGGAGCGACCACCGGCCGCTTCTTGGGAGCCGTCTTCTTGCTCGCTCCGGCCTGCGCCGTCTGGCGTCGCGACTTGGCCATTGGTCTCCTTCGGTCCACCCCATTCGCAGGGGTCTGGCTGACAACGGTGAATCGACCGGCAACGTTAGCAAACGCCTAACGGTGGGTCAAGGTTCGCTCGCGGTGAGGAAACGACCAGTCAGTCTGATGTCTTCAGCCAGGCTTTTTGGCAGCTTCGAGTTGGAGATACAGCTCTCTGGCCGTGAGACCGTATCTCGCCGCCATCTCCTTCACGGCCGTTCTCCTTGATTTTGATGTTTCTGTTATTTGACCAAATTCAGCGAGCAACACCGCCCGCGTTGGTAGCGGAATATCTGGCCGATCAGCCCCCTGGCCAGGCCACACAACGCAGGTGTACTCGCCACGCGGCGTCAACATCGCCTCAAGATGTTCCGAAATCGGTCTAATGACCAACTCTTCGTGCAGCTTAGTCATTTCACGGCAGATAGCCAGTTGTCTGTTGCCCCACGTTTCGAGGCAAAGTTGCAGCGTGGTCCGAATCCGATGAGGTGATTCGAAGAATATCAGTGTTCGCGGCTCGGACGCGAGATTCGAAAACCACGTCTTTCTGTCGTTAGACCTACTTGGTGGGAATCCCAGGAACGTGAAGCTGCTCGGCGGCGCTCCAGACGCAACCAGCGCCGCGATGACCGACGACGGGCCAGGCAGCGGCACCACTTGGACGCCGGCGTCAAGGGCCTGGCGCACCAAGACCAGCCCTGGATCCGAAATCACGGGGGTGCCGGCGTCAGACAACAGCGCAATCGACTCTCCGTCACGCAGCTTGGCGACGAGGGCCGGCGATTTCTCGCGCTCGTTGTGCTCGTGCAAACTGGTGGTCTTTGTGCCGATCTCGTGATAGCGCAACAACTTCGCGGTGTGTCGCGTATCCTCGGCCGCGATGAGATCCACCTCGCGGAGGATTCTGATGGCTCGGAGAGTGATGTCCTCCAGGTTCCCGATGGGAGTCGCGACCAGATACAGCGTGCCAGACATTGCGGGACGCGGGGGACCCGTTATTGTAACATTCAGGCCGTTGCACCGTGTCCGGGCCCTGGCGACGACGCAGTCCGGGGCTCAGCCCAGAGGAGCGACCCGAACCGGGTCACCGAGGCGCCAGGCCGACACCGCATGTACACCACGGAACCACTGTCCCATCTCGCCCACCTGTATCTGGACTTTCTGCATGAGGGCGCGCCGTCCGCCGCAGCCCTGGACGGAGTGCATACATACGACGACCGCCTCGAGGACCTTTCTCGCGGCGCCATCGACACCCAGGCTCGAGAACTAGGGGGATTCGCGCGCCGTCTGGACCGCATCTCGACACGCAGCTTGACGGTCGAAGAGCAGCTTGAACGCCGCATGCTCGCCGACGACATCCGTGGCCGGGTGTTCGAGTTGGAAGAGGTTCGCCCCTGGGAGCGAGACCCCCAGCTCTACGCATCCGTGCTGTCCGCCTCCCTGTCAGGACAGACCCTCTTCGCGTTCGCCCCCGTCGAGGAGCGCGCTCGCCGCGTCGTGTCCAAACTCCGTCAGGCCCCACGCCTGCTCGAGGCCGCACAGGCGAACGTCGAGGATCCAGCAGGCATTTTCATCAAGACTGGCGCCGAGACCTTCGACGGCGTGGTCACCTTTATTGAGCGAGACTTGCCCCGGGCGTTTCGACACCTGGAGGACCTCCACCTCCTGGGCGACCTCGCCGACGCCGCCACCGGTGCGACCGAAGCCATCCAGCGTTACACCAGTTATCTCCGCAACACCCTTGCACCGCGGAGCCGCGCGACCTTCCGTATCGGGCGAGAGCGATTCGAAGGTCGGATCCGCCATCAGGACGGCATTGCCCTTCCAACGGAGCGACTGCTGGCCATTGCCGAGCGAGAGCTCGAGCAGACTCAGGCGCGATTTCGTGAGGTCGCGGCGAAGATTGAACCGAAGTCTGACCCCGTTGAGGTCTGGTCCACGGTCAAGGCCGGACACCCGGCCCCCGGCGAACTGGTGTCCACCGTGCGCGCACAGGTCGAGGAGCTACGGTCCTTCGTCGAGCGTCGCGGCATTGTCACCCTGCCGGAGGGCGAGATTATCGTGGCCCCGACCCCGGCGTTCTACCGCAGGACCGCCGCCAGCATGTGGAGCCCCGGCCCGTTCGAGTCGAAGCCACTTCCGTCGTACTTCTATGTGACGGACGCCGACCGGTCATGGCCGCCTGAACGGGCGGATCACTATCTCAGAGAGTTGAACCTGGCGACGCTCAGATCCATCGCTATCCATGAGGCGTACCCCGGCCATTTCGTCCACCTTGCCCACCAGCGCGGGATTGCGAATGCGGCGCGGAAGTCGACCGTTCTGGCCCCGGTTTCGTTCGTGGAAGGCTGGGCGCACTACTGTGACCAGATGATGGTGGAACTGGGTGCGGCCGACGGCGAGGACACCATCGAGCTCGGCCAGCTCGCCGAAATGCTCCTCCGTTTGGCTCGCACGATTGTTGGCATCCGGCTGCACACCGAGGACATGTCCGTCGAACAGGGGGTGCGGTTCTTCTGCGAAGAAGCCTTCGTCGAAGAGACCAGGGCCCGGCGCGAGGCGGAGCGCGGCACCTTTGACCCCGCGTATGCCCTGCATGCGCCCGGTCGCCTGATGCTCCGCAAGTTGCGCGATGACGTGAAATCCCGCGACGGCTCGTCGTTCACGCTCAAGTCCTTCCACGACCGGCTCCTGGGACACGGATCCGTGCCCATGTGGTTCCACCGGACCTTGATGCTCGGCGACACAGGCGACGATCTACTGGATTGACGCCCCCGTTCGGCAGCCGCTACCATCAGAGGGTCCGCTCCCGGCAGACAGAGAACCCGGAGCGGTCAGCCCCACCATGCCACTCTACGAATACCAATGCGACGCGTGCGGCCACCGTTTCGAACAGATCCGCAAGTTCTCCGATCCGCCGCTGGCTGTCTGTCCGAAGTGCGACGGCGTCATCCGTAAGCTCGTCTCCTCCCCGGCCATTCAGTTCAAAGGCACGGGCTGGTACATCACCGACTACGCGAACAAAGGACGCGCTGGTGGTACCGAGGCGTCGGAGGCGGGCAAGGCGTCCGGCGACACGACGCCGCAGAACGGGGACAAGAAGCCCGGCGACGGCAACAAGGCGGACACCACGACCTCCACCCCGGCGTCTTCCAGTTCCGCGACCTCGACGTCCACCGCCCCCAAGCCGGCCTCGACATCCGGCGACTGACGAGCCCCGGCGCACGCCCCCCCGCGTGCCACCGTCCGGTCCTCCGCTCGCGACCGCCGCCGCATCAACCACAGGTAGAATGTAGGCGATGCTCGACCCCGTGCTGTTTCGTGACGAGACCACCGAGATCGAGACCCGGCTCGCTCAACGGGGTGACGGCCTCGGCGACCTCGTGGCCGAGCTCCGAGCCCTGGATGCCGAACGCCGAGAGATCCTCCCGGTCCTCGAAGCCGCACGCCATGCGAAGAAGGCCCTGGGGGCCCAGATTGGCAAAGCCAAGCGGGATGGGGAACCGACCGACGCGCTGATGACCGCGGGCGACGCGCACGGCGTGACGATCGAGACCAATGAGGCGCGCCTCTCCGATGTGGAGCGCCAGCGCCATGCATTGCTCCTGACGTTGCCCAATCTGGCGCACGCGTCTGTGCCGGTCGGAGTCAGCGAGTCCGACAACATTGAACTCCGCCGCCAAGGGGAGCCGCCGGTCTTTGACTTCACGCCCCAGTCACACGCAGAGCTGGGACCGGCACTAGGTATCATCGACTTCGAACGCGGCGTGAAACTGGCCGGGGCGCGCTTCTCCGTGCTGCGGGGCGCCGGCGCAAGGCTGTCCCGCGCCCTCATCAACTTCATTCTCGACCTGCAGACCACCG
>SXOW01000402.1 GCA_005778315.1 Acidobacteriota bacterium | reverse complement strand
GGACTGCTCGGACGCGAAGGCACGGTCATCAGAATGACCCTCATCCCCTTCGTGTACTACGCCCTGCTGCCCGGCTCCATCGGCTACATGATCCTGTCCTACGACCGGACCGGTTTCGCCAACATCGGGACCGTGCTCGTGGCGACGATCGTCGGGTTGGCGGTCTACAGCATCGCGCGCTACGGACGAACGCCGGCCAAGGCATGAGCGCGGGACGCCTCGCCCGGAGACCTTACCAGCCGCAGGAGCGGGCGGCGTTCTGCTCCTCGAGCCAGGCCTGCAGCGGCGCAAAATAGTCGAGAATCGCGGTCGCGTCCATCTCCCGCTGGCCCGTCAAGACTTCCAGCGCGTCAGGCCAGGGCTCGCTCGCGCCCATCTCGAGCATCGCATTCAGCCGCTCGCCCGCCTCGGTGCTGCCATAAATCGAGCAGCGATGGAGCGGACCGTCAAACCCAGCCACCTCGCACAAGGCCCGATGAAACTGGAACTGGAGGATGTGCGCCAGGAAGTACCGCGTATACGACGTATTGGCTGGCACGTGATACTTGGCGCCGGGGTCAAAGTCCGCTTCGGACCTGGGCACCGGCGCGCGCACGCCCTGATACTCAGTGCGCAGGTCCCACCAGCCCTCGTTATAGGCCTCCGGTGGAATCTCGCCGGAGAACACCTTCCAACGCCATTGATCCACCATCAGCGCGAACGGGAGGAAGGCGACTTTGTCGAGCGCCAGACGCAGCAGCAGACCCAGGTCGCTGTCTGCCGGCGGCACGCGCGAGAGCAGACCGACTTCGGCCAGATACTCCGGTGTGATCGACAGCGCGATGGTATCGCCGATCCCCTCATGGAACCCGTCGTTGGCGCTGGTCCGGTAGAGCGGCGATTGATGCTGATACGCACGCTGATAGTAGTTGTGTCCCAGTTCGTGATGAATCGTGACGAAGTCCTCGTCATTGATCCCGATGCACATCTTGATCCGCACGTCCGATTCGTAGTCGAGGTTCCAGGCACTCGCGTGACACACGACATCGCGATCCGCTGGCTGCACGAACAGTGACCGCTCCCAGAATGTGGACGGTAGTGGCTCGAAACCCAACGAACTGAAGAATCTCTCACCGTAGCGGACCATCTCCAATTCGTCGACCCCGCGCGCGGTGAGCAGATCGGTCAGGTCGTACCCGGGGTCCGACTGCGCGGGGCCGACAAGGTCGTACACATTCGACCAGGTCTGGCTCCACATATTGCCCAACAGATGGGCCGGGATGGGTTCGCCCGGCGTCACGACCGCGGACCCATATTCTTCGGCCAGTTCCGCTCGCACATGACAGTGCAACGACTCGTACAGAGGCCGCACCTGTGCCCACAGTCGCTCCAACTCGCGGCTGAATTCATCCGGCGTCATGTCATAGCCGGACCGCCACAACTCGCCGAGGTCAGAAAACCCCAGATCGCGCGCGCCGGCGTTCGCCAGTTCGACGAACCGGGAATACTGGTCGCGCATCGGTGGCGAGACACCGCGCCAGCCGATCCAGAGATCGAGCAGCTCGTCGGTATCGCGGCTCTCGGCAAAGAGCCGCTCCATCTGGGGCAAGGAGAGACACGCTTCTCCTACGCCGTCGGGGCAGTATTTCCCGCGGCCGTACGTGCTCTCCATGCCGGTGGTGATCTGAGAAAGCTCGGATTGCAGCGCGGGGTCCGAAGGCGCAGCCACCTCCAATGAGGTCTTCAACCGCAACAACTTCCGTCGTAGGTCCGGCGGCAGCACCACCGAGTCGAAGCGCGCCGCGTCTGCCGCCAGCTCCATCGTGGTCCCGATGAGGGCTGTCTGCGCATCCGCAGCCAGAGCGGTGGTGTCGTCGGTGATGTCGGTGTTTTGGACCCAGGCTGCGCGTTCCGCCTCGACCCACAGGGTGAGCAAACGTCCTTCGGCCTCGGCGAGGAACACTTCAGCCTCATCCGCGGTGGGACCGGCTGGGACGCAACCGGCTGCCGTCGCGGCCGTGATTGCCAGAAGAGTCAGCAGACGTGGCGCCCAAGTCCCGGCGCGTCGGTGTCGCATCGCGTCTTTCTCGCTCGCCGGGGCCAACCCCGCGCCGTGCTTATCCCATCGCCGCTGGGGCCGTGGTCGCGTCTCCCTGCTGCCAACGGTCAATGAGCCCGTCGGGGACCACAATCGTCTCAGCACGATCGGCCCCCGTCGAAATGATGGCGATCGGCACTCCGCTCACGGCTTCGATCCGTGCGAGATACGCTTTGGCGTTGTGCGGCAGATCTTCGTAGCGACGAACGCCGGCGGTTGGGGTCGACCATCCCGGCAGCATCTCGTAGACCGGTTCGCAGGCCGCCAGGACGCCCGCCTTGGAGGGAAACTCGGTCAGCACCTGGTCGCCGTACCGATACCCGGTGCAGATCGGAATCTCGTCGAGCGCATCCAGTACGTCGAGCTTCGTCACGGCAATGGCGTCGAGCCCGTTCACTCGGACCGCGTAGCGCACGACGACCGCGTCATACCAGCCGCACCGGCGAGGTCGCCCGGTCGATGCCCCGTACTCTCTCCCACTCTCGCGCAACTCGTCGCCGCGGATGCCGTGCAGCTCCGTGGGCAGCGGTCCCTCGCCCACACGTGTCGTGTAGGCCTTGACGATGCCCAAGACGGAGCCGATGGTTTTCGGACCGACCCCGAGTCCCGTACAGCTCCCGCCCACCGTCCCGTTTGAGGACGTCACGAACGGGTAG
>SXOW01000401.1 GCA_005778315.1 Acidobacteriota bacterium | reverse complement strand
GTTCAGTTTGTCGGGGTCGATCGGCAGCTCGCGAAGGCAAGCCAAAGCCTGAGCCGCGAACGCTTCGTTGAGCTCGACCAGGTCGATGTCATCCAACGTCAGCCCGGTGCGGCTCAGTACTTTGTGGATTGCCGGGACCGGTCCGATTCCGAACCGCTCCGGCTCTACGCCGGCCGTCGCGTAGCCGACAAAGCGTGCCAGCGGCGTGAGGCCGGCCTGCTCGGCGCGCTCGCGCGAGGTCACGATCAGGGCGGCCGCGCCGTCGCTGGTCTGCGACGAGTTGCCCGCGGTCACGCTACCCTTGACGTGGAACGCTGGACGCAACTTGCCGAGTGCTTCCATCGAGGTGTCTGCGCGAGGGCCTTCGTCGGTATCGAAGACGGATATGCGGACGGTCGGGGCCCCACCGCTGCCATTGGCCGAAACGGTCTCCCGTACCTCCAGGGGCACACTCTCGTCTCGAAACCGGCCGGCGGCGATCGCGGCGACGGCCCTCTGGTGGCTGCGGAGCGCGAACGCGTCCTGTTCCTCTCGCGAGACCCCGGCCTCACGGACGTGATTCTCTGCCACCAGTCCGGTGGACAGATACACGTCCGGATAGTCACGCATCAGCCGTGGGTTGGGCGCCACTTTGTGGCCGCCCATCGGAATCAGGCTCATCGATTCGGTCCCGCCCGCGATGATGGCGTCGGCCGCGCCAACCATGATGCGTTCAGAGGCGAAGGCGATGGCCTGGAGTCCTGAGGAGCAGAAGCGGTTGATCGTCACGGCTGAGGCCCCAATCGGCACGCCCGCCCGGAGGCTCGCGATCCGTGCCACATTCAGCCCCTGCTCCCCTTCCGGCATCGCGCACCCGAGGATGACGTCGTCGATGTCGCTCGGTTCGATCCCAGGCGCCCGCCGCAACGCTTCGGCGATGACCGTGGCGGCCATCTCGTCGGGTCTCGTCGCGCGCAGCGTGCCTTTCGGGGCTTTGCCGACGGCCGTCCGCACTGCCGACACGATTACCGCGTCCGTCATGACTCTTCCTCCGTGTGGACCGAGAAAATGGTCCGGATAGCGTCGCCAACTTCTCCGACCTGGCCCTCGAAGAGATGGCTGGCGCCGTCGATGACCGTCAGCGTCTTCGGTTCGCTGACATTGTCGTAGTGTGCTCGCAGTTCGGCTACCGGTATGAGTTCGTCCTGCGCGCCATGGATGAAGTGGATCCGCTTGCCACTTGCCGCTGCCTCCGTGCAGTCATAGCGTCCGACGGGAGGGGCAATTGCAAGCAGCGTTGTGATTCGCGGGTCGGCGATCCCGACGGACAGAGCCATCCAGGCACCGAACGAGAATCCACCCGCCCAGAGCTCCACGCCGGGGTAGGTGGCCGCGGCCTGGTCGATCGCCGCCCGGAAATCGTCCTGTTCGCCGCGACCGTTGTCCCACTGTCCCTCGCTGGCGCCGACCCCGCGGAAGTTGAACCGCAGGACCGCGCATCCGAGTTCCAGAAACGTCTTGGCGGCGCGATACACGACTTTGCTGTGCATCGTCCCACCGTATTGGGGGTGCGGATGTCCGAAGACCATCACCGCCCGGGGAACACCAGTCGGGTGTTCGAAGAGAGACTCCAGGATGCCCGCGGGACCGGAGAACTGACGGATCGTTGCGACCGGCTGGGTGGTCGGTACCATGATGCTGGTCGGGTCAGGCCGGTCGCCGCAATGCGTCGCGCGACGGGCAGGTCTGGTCGGCGGTGTCCTCGACGAACTGTCCTACCAGATCGGCGAACCGGTCCGGCCGTGTGATCAGACCGATGTGGCCCGTGCGTTCCAAGGTTGCGTGGCGCGCGCCGCCGATACGGGTGGCATAGGAGCGGGTGCCCGTGACCGGTACGACGCGGTCAAGTCCCGGCTCGCCCGTCACTATGAGTGTGGGTGCTGACACGTGTCGGCACGTCTCGACGAAGTCCGTCTCCGTCAACAACCGCGCCCGCTCGGCCATCCGCGTCGGCGAGAACGGGGCCCGCGCAATGCACGAGAGGTGCGCCGCGCTGAACCTGGCGCGCGCGCCCAGGCCGTCGAACGCCCGCCAGATCTCCGGCCCCAGCCGAAATGGCGACTGCGCCGCGAACAGCGGTGACAGCAGGCGCGGGGCGCGCAGATACCACTGCATGCGGCAGTCTGGCTTGAAGTCTGGGGCCGGGGTGGACACGAGCACCAACGCCTGGGTTCGTTCCGGTCGTTGGGCAGCCCACTGCAGCGCCACAAGGCCTCCGAACGACACGCCGCAGACGGCAATTCGGTCTATCCCGGGGCCGTGCAGCGCCGCCTCGATCTGGTCGACATAGTTGTCGAAGCCACGGGCGGGGTCGAAACGCCGGGTGCTTCCAGTGTCGCCGGCGAGCGAGAAGCTGATGACCCGGCACCGCTCTTTGAGACGGTCGATGGCGGGACCCATCCACTCCCCTCGTCCCTGGACCCCAGGGATGAGCAGCACCGGCGGACCGGAACCCACGTCAATCATGCGACAGTCATCCTGGCTTGCTCAGACGGGTTCACGTCACTAGTTCCGTAGTGTCTTGCCGGTCTTCAGGGTGTGGCTGATCCGTTCGAGTGTCGCCCGCTCACCACAGAGACTCAAGAACGCCTCGCGCTCCAGATCGAGCAGATACTGCTCGGACACGCTCGTTGCGTGAGGCAGGTCGCCACCGGTCATGATGTGCGCAATCTTGCGCGCGATCAGGGCGTCGTGGTCGCTGATACGGCCCCCCCGCCACGCGAGGTGGATGCCCAGGTCCAGCGCCGCTCGCTGGTCTTCGCCACCGACCTCAATGGCGGTGCGACGAGGTGGCGCCTGATAGCCATCACGCACCCGGTCGAGGACCGTCGCCTTCGCGTCGGACATCAGCCGTTCCCGGTTCATCGTGATGCCGTCGACATCGCGCATCAGACCCAACTGTTTCGCGTGGCTCGCGCTGGTCGACACCGTGCCAAACCCGATCAACTCGAACGCGTGCTGGAGCCTCGGGAGCGGGTCGGTGCCGCGAACCGTGGCGTCGATGGCCCGCATGGTCAGTTCCTTCGTCCCACACCCGGCTGGGATCAGCCCGACCCCGACTTCGACTTGCCCCATGTATGACTCGGCCGCCGCTTGGACCCGATCGCCATGCAGCACCATTTCGCACCCGCCGCCGAGGGTGAGTCCGGCCGGCGCGACCACGACCGGCACGGGCGAATAGCGAAGTCCGAGAATGGCTCGCTGGAACCCTCGCACCATGAGGTCAATCTCGTCCCAGTTCCCCTCCTGCGCCTCGAGCAACACCATCATCAGGTTGGCGCCGGCACAGAAAGTCGGCGCATCGTTCCCCACGACCAGGCCGGCGAATCGCTCCGCCGCCTCGACGACACCCCCGGTGAGCATCTGCACCGTATCGCTTCCGATGGTGTTGAGCTTGGAGTGGAATTCCACCACCAGCACGCCGTCGCCCAGATCCACAAGACTCGCGCCAGCGGTGCGTTTGACCACCGCGCCGTCTCGCTTGGCCAGAGCCAGTAGCTGGAGGCCAGGTCCAGCCGGTGGGAGTGGCGAGCTCCGAAACCTCCGCGCTGTGCCGTCGGTTTGGGGCGGGAGCGAGGCCCACCGCCGGGCGTCCGGAGTCAGGTCTTTTCGACCGTCGGCCGCGAGCACCGTGTCGACTCCAAGCACGTCTAGCAGCTCGAATGGTCCCTGGTCCCACCCGAAGCCCCAGCGCATCGCACGGTCGACATCGTCTGGACGATGAGCAATCTGTGGGGCCACCTCAGCCGCGTAGAGGAGGGTCTGGCCCAATGTCGCCCGCATGAACGAGCCCACACTGTCTCGGGCTCCGAACAGCGCGCGCAGACGTGCCGCGGGGTCTTCAATGGTACGGGCCGCGTCCACGGCCGGCAGCCGAGACGATTGCTGCGGCCGGTATTCCATGGTCGCGGGGTCGAGGGTCAGGATGTGACTCCCTTGCGGTCCGCGCTCGTTCTTGTAGAAGCCCTGGCCCGCTTTCTCGCCGATCCACCCGCGCTCGACCAGTTTCTGCACCAGCGCTGGCACTGCAAACGCGCTCCGCTCCTCGGCGGACTCGAGCCGTTCGGCCAGGTTGGTCGCCACGTGGGTCAGGATGTCGATCCCCGCGATGTCCATCGTGCGGAACGTCGCACTCTTCGGACGGCCCACCAGTGGACCGGTCAGGGCGTCGATCTGTTCGATGGTGTATTGCCCGGTCTCGAGTTGTTCCAGCACGCGCATGACGCCGAACAGCCCGATACGATTCGCAATGAAGTTTGGCGTGTCTTTCGCCACGACGACGCCCTTGCCCAGTCGTCGGTCGACGAAGTCCGACAGCGTGGCGACGACGGCCGGGTCGGTCTCCGGGGTGGGGATGATCTCGACGAGGCGAAGATAGCGCGGCGGATTGAAGAAGTGGGTGCCAGCCCAGTGTCGGCGGAACCCTTCGGAGCGGCCCTTGGCGATCGTGCCGATCGGGATGCCGGAGGTGTTCGAGGTGACAATCGCGTCTACCCGTCGGTGCGCCTCGACCCGTTCGAGCAGCGCCTGTTTGGCATCGAGGCGCTCGATGACGACTTCGATGATCCAATCGGCGTCCGCGATGGCGGCGAGATCGGTGTCGAATCCTCCCAGCGTGACCAGCGCCCGCGCCTCCTTCGTGAAGAACGGGTCCGGTTTCAGGCTCGCGGCTCGTTTCAGCCCTGTCCCGGCCGCGGTCGCGTCGAGATCCAGTAACACCACGGGGAGCCCGGCGTTTGCGACGTGGGCTGCGATCTGGGCCCCCATCGTCCCGGCGCCGAGGACCGCCACGGAGCGGATCGGGCGAATGATGGTGTCCGTCCTGGTCATGGTGTCATTCCCCGCACGAAGAGGTCGACGACATCGTCGGCCTGGCCGGCCAGCGCGTAACGCTTGCGGCTGAGTATCCAGTTGGTTGCCATTTCATCCAGAGCGCCAAAGAGTGCCTTGGCGGCAAACGTTGCGCTCAGCTCCTGCCGGAACTGGCCTGCCCGCTGTGCGTCCGCGATCGCGTCGCGCATCGCGCGCAAGTAGTCTTGGAGGAGCGTGGACGAGAAGCGCTCCATGAACTTGATCGACTGTCGCAACTCGACCTGGAAGACCACGGCAAGGTCCCGGTCCTCGCCAAGTCGTGCGAGGTGCAAGCGAGCCAACACCCGAAGTCGCTCGATCGGGTCAGACACGTGGGTCAGGGCCTGCCGGCCTTCCTCCATGGCCTGCTCCATCGTGCGCTCGAAGATAGAAATCAGCAGGTCGTCCTTGTTCTCGAAATAGAGATACACGGTTCCGGCCGCAATGCCTGCTTCGCGCGCGACATCGGCCACCTGGGCATGAAAAAACCCACGGTTCGCGAACAGTTTGATGGCGGCGCGCAGAATGAGCTCACGCTTGTCTGTGGCGGGCGACGTCTTCGCCGGGCGCCGGGAGATGGTAACGGAGGCAGGCATTAGTCGTGGCCGCGATTCGAAATGAATGAATATTCATTCATTCCCGGATTATTCCAGTTGACCAGGACAGGTGTCAACAGGCGCGTGCTCACGCCCCAACAGGGGACCATCTATCACCGATGACCTGCGACGCTGACGACGGACGCGCGGTACAAAACAAGGGCGATGCCGGATGGCATCGCCCTTGTGAGAGAGCTTGCCGCGGGAACCCGGCTGCGGGTCCCAGGGCAGGGGTGTCAGGTACTACCAGCGGACGCCGAATGCCAACTGGAACGCCCGCAGGCCGTCGAGCCCAGGAAGATAGTGCGCAAAGTGATCCGGCGAGGTCGCCTCGCCGAAACGTCGGCCCTTGGTGAAGGTGGTAGGAATCCCGAGCGCGTCGATCGGGCCTGAGGCGTCCGGCCTGACGGTGGTGTTGAACTGGAGGAGCTTGTCGTTGTTGAACAGGTTGAAGACGTTCGCTTTGATCCACGGGCTGAGCGTTTCCCACACCGGGATGTCGTAGTTGAGCGAGAGGTCGAAGAGGGCGTAGCCGTTGAAGGTCTCCGAGCCCCGACCCTGTGTGTAGTAGATCGTGCGCGACGACGGCTCGTCCGGGTAGCCGAGGCCGGCCAGGATTGACTGCTGGGTCGCGTTCGATCCGATGCCGGTCGACCGGAGGCTGTAGGCCAGCCCGGAGTTGGCGCGCAGGATGCCACCGACGTCGAGGTTCCCGAAGCGTCCGAGGCCCATGCTGTAGATCCCGAAGATCCGCAGCTTGTGGCGCTGGAATTCGTCCAGACGGCCATACGGGAAATACCGATCTTCGGGCGTGATCTCAGGGTAGTCGAACGCGTCCGACGAGAGCGCTGGCTGGTTCGTGGCCTCGCCCTCGAAGTTGCCGTGGTTGTTGATCTGGGCGGTGTAGCTGCCGTCGATCATCAAGTCGTCGAACACCTGATAGCGGCCCTGTAATTCGACCGCGTCGTAGTCGCGCTTCAGCACGTCGGTGTTCCGGAAGTTCTTGTTGGTGAATGTACCGAAGTTGACACCATTGCTGATGATTTCGGTCGTGCCGCCGGCGATATCGATGAAGTCCTCCACGAAGTCGCTGGCGCGGCGGTTGATGTATGTGAGCTTCGCGTAGCCGCGTTCCCCCAGGGTCGTCCCACCGCCCACCGTGAACTCCTTGGTCACCGGCGACTGCAGGTCGCTGTCGAAGAAGATGTTACGAATCGGAAAGTCTCCCACGACGGTGAAGTAGTTGGCCGGGTCGAATCCGGGCGCGAAATCGCGTCCTTGTCCCGCCGGCCCGGTATACACCCCGAGCAGAAGGTCTGGCGTGCCCACGTTGGTGTTCTGGCTGAACTGCGCCTCGTTGTACTTGCCGGCGTAGTGGCTGTAGGTCGACTGGAAGGTGAACCGTCCGTCCCCAAGCGGGTCGACCGCCATCCCAAGGCGCGGCACCACGGTACCGTGGTCGATCGCGTTGATGTTGCCAGTGGCGGCGCTGTCCACCTTCTCGGCCCGCACGCCCATATTCACGGACACGTGGTCGTTCACCGTCCAGTTGTCGTTCACATAGAACGACAGTGTCTTGATGTCGAGGCTGGCGCCGCGCACAGGGATCCAGTTCTCGATCAGGCTTTCGCCCGGGGAGAACACTGGCAGGAGGAAGCCGTTGGCATCCTGAAGGGGAGAGCCGTCCGGTGCCGCCGCGTAGTCGGCATCGAACACGTAGCCGGAGGCCGATTGCGAGTTTCCTCCGGCCATGGTCGACTTGAAGTGCTCGAATCCCCCTTTGATGCTGTGCGAGCCGAGATTCGTCGGCGTGTAATACGTCAGGCTGCCGGCGAATTGTCGGTTGTTGCGGTCAGTCGGGTCGGTGGCGTCGAAATAGGGGTGGTTGTAGTGTCCCAGCGCCTGCGTCAGAGTGATGAACGGCGAGTCGACGATGTCCGTCGAGGTGCCGCCAGAGCCCCGGAACCCGAACTCGCGCTGCGAGACCTGGAACTCCGCGAAGAGGTCGTTGCGCACCGGGCCCCGATAGGTGGCGACCACTAGGTCATTCGGCAGTGTCCGGGTGACTAGCGTGTTCGGGTCGATGGAGAAGCTGAAGCTGGGTGACGACTCGCTCGTGCTGTTCCGGACATAGCTGCCTTCGAGCGTGTGTCCCGGGGCGATGGTGCCCGTGAACTTGACTTGGTTTCGGTCGTTGTCGAACTTGTCTGGATACTCGAACCCGGTCTCGTCGAACGTCTCCAGATCCTCTTCGCGTTGGATCCGGTTCGCGTAGAAGAACCACAGCCGGTCCTGCAGGATCGGGCCGCCCACCGTCGTTTCATACGTGGTGTTGTTCTTGAATGTCCCGGTTCGCTCGTTGTCGTTCTTGATCTCAAACGGCGTCCGCGAGATCCAGTCGGGCTTGTTGAGGTTGGAGCGGAAGCTTCCGGAGAACACGTTCCCGCCGCTCTTGGTCACCACGTTGATGACACCGCCGGAAAACCGGCCATACTCGGCAGAAATGCCGGAGGTCAGCACCTGGGTTTCTTCGATCGCGTCTTCGATAAACAGGTTGTTCGACGTCCCGAAGAGGTTGTCGTTCGTGTCGACGCCGTCAATCAGAAAGACGTTGTCGTAGGCGAACGCGCCGCTGATCGTGACCTGGCCATCGTTCACCGTGTTGTTGGTCAGGCCGGGCGCGATCTCGGCGATGCGGAATGGGTTGCGGCCCATGGGGAGGATACGAACCTGTTCGCCAGTGACGTTGGCGCTGACCTCGCTCGACGCCAGCGGCGTCGGGACGACCGCGGTCACCTGGACCGCCTCAGCGACCGGTCCGACCTGCATGGACACGTTGGCTTCCACGACGCCACCCAGTGGGACGGTGGTCTCGGTTTCCAGTGTGGTGAAACCCTGGAGCTCGAACGTGACGACATACTCGCCGTTCGGCAGGCCGAGGATTTCATAGATGCCGTTCATATCGGTCACGCCGGTCCGAGTGCCCAGCAGGGCGTCTGACGCGGCGGTCACGACGACCCCGGGTAGAACCGCATTGGTGGCGTCGCGCGCCGAGCCGCGCAGCATGCCGGTCTGCCGACCCTGCGCAAACGCCTGGACTCCGGTCGCGAAAATCAGCGCCAGGCTCACGCAGGCGATATACGCCCTGCTGAGTGGCCATGCACGAAGACGTCTCATGGTGCTGAGTCTCCTTCGGGTTTGGAATGACCGGCGTCGCGGCCTTGCGTCCCGCTGCGCTGTTTGGCTAACAAGACTATTTCAACCCTCGAAGGCGGAAGACACAATTGGACAAAAGCACTACTGTCAGACGTAGACCAACCATGGTTCACGTGTGATCCCTCCCGCGCAAGAGACGCGCCAATTATTGTCACGGGCCAGTATCGACTCGTAAACGAGTGACTGCAATAGATATATCGGCGTCAATGTCTCCCTGATACAGGCTCCGATTGAACAAAAAAAACGCACATGCCTGGACGCACTGTCCAAGCATGTGCCACGTCATTACACTATTGTAAATTTGAGATCGGTCAGGGGAGGGCGTCAAGCGTAGCCTTGGCCTGGGCGCCTTCTTCCGAGCCAGGATCCTTCTCGACGACCTGCGCAAAGAACGCCTTGGCTCCTGGGATGTCACCCTTGTTCAGCGCCACGAGCGCCAGCTTGAACAGGGGCTTCGCCCAATTGGAGTCGGCCGCCGATGCCTTCTCGTACCATCCCTTCGCCGCATCGACGTCTCCCTTGGCGAACGCGGCCTCGCCCAGGTTGAAGAGATCTTCACGGGAGCGGGCCGAGCTGGCCAGGGTCTCAAGAGCATTCAGGTCGCCCATGGCGACCCGCATGCGGGCCACGGCCTGGTCGATCTGCTCACGGAGGGACGGGTCGGCAGCGGCTGCCGCCTCGAAGGCCTCGATCGCCTCTTCGTAGCGCTCCATTTGCTGCAATGTGTTACCCCGTTTGACGAGCAACTCGGTTACACCAGGGAGCTTTGCCAGCACCGAGTCGTAGCCACCCAACGCGGCGTCCCACTCTTTGCCCTCGTAGGCGGCGTCAGCGGCCGCGATCTCGCCAGCGATGACGGCCACGTCCAGGCCCTCGAATTTTTCCTCCCCGTACTTCAACTCCAGCGGATGTCGCGTCCGCTTCAAATAGGCCTTGATGTCAGGGTTCCTGCCCTGGCGGACCTGCACCGTGCCGGGGTTCGGATCGAAACCTGCGAGTTGCAGGGAAAGCGACCAGTTTCCGCTGGCCATGCCAAGGACGGTGAAGCCACCTGCGTCGTCGGTGGTCTGTTCGATGCGCGCCGGGTTCGCGCTCGGGTTCTCGAGGACAACCAAGACACCGGCCAACGGTTCTTCGGTTTCCTCGTTCATTACCTTGCCGGCGACCATCCCGCCCTGCGCCAGCGCGCTCGGCGCGAACATGCCGAAGGCGAGCAGAATGACGATCAACGACAGGAAGTGCTTTCGCATTGCCAACTCCTAACTGTCCTGGTTATTCCTTACACAGTGCTGTCTGTCTCCATTCGACCAGGCTGGACACACGGTGTCCACCCACAACACCACCAGAATTATAGACCATGGCCAGCGGCGGGATGTCGTCAGCGCGCCCCGACACCAGTCGAGTCCAGCGCCGCCTGTGCTTCCGCATTCGTCGGGTCGGCCGCGAGCGCCGCGCGATAGGCGGCCATCGCCTGGTCGAGATTCTGTAGCTCCCGATAGGCGTGCCCGATGTGGAGATTCAGACTGGTCAGCGCCGGCGTCCTCGCCAGGACAGCCTCGTAGGCCGCGACGGCTGCTTCGTAGTCCCCCGCATCGAACAGTCGGTCAGCTTCTGTCAGATCCGTGAGCAGGGTGTTCGATCGCACTCCGCCCAGCACGCCACCGGCTGGGGGGGGCGGATTGAACAGGTCGCGGTCCATCGTGAATTGCATCGCGGTGCCGGGGCCCGACGCACGGACTACGGCCATGCCCTGTACCGGTTCGAACCCATCGGCTCGCACGACGAACATCCATTCGCCACGGTTCAACCCGAGGAAGGAGAAGCGGCCAGAATCGGCCGTGGTCGTCGTTGACGTCACGGTGCTGCCGAGGTCCTCAGCGGTCACGGTGGCCCCGGCGATCGGGTCGCCGTCGCGGTCGACCACTGTTCCGAGGATACGCCCCTGGGCGCCGGCGTGAGCCGTCGTGCAAACGATGAGTCCGGTCGCCACTATGAGGTGGAGGACATGAGGCTTGGCGGTGCAAACCATCAACGGGGTTCCGCCCACGGTGGACATGGTCATGGTCAGTCCGATCGCTGCAGTTCAGAGTCGTGTGTTGGAAAAGTATAGTCCAAGAGACGCCCATCTGACGTGCCTGGCGTTTTTCGGACCAGCTGAGACTTGAGAGAATCTACATTTGGTACAGCATCCAGTACACGATGACCCCCGTGACCGACACATAGAGCCAGATCGGGAGCGTCCAGCGAGCAATGGCGCGGTGCCGTGCGTCGTCGCGTCGGAGGCCACGCCGTAGCGTGATCAGGGCGAGCGGCAGGATCAGGGCGGCCAGGATGATGTGGGGGATCAGGACGGCGAAATACACGATCCGGATAGCGCCCTGGCCGGTGAACGGCTGGGAGCCCACCTGGGCGTGATAGGTCACGTACGACACCAGAAAAACGGCTGAGGCCGCAAATGCCGCCAGCATGAACTTCCTGTGTGTTGCAACCTGCCCACGACGAATCTGCACGTAGCCGAGCACGAGGAGCACCCCCGCCGTGGCGTTGAGCGTCGCATTGACGGCCGGAAGCATCATGACGTCGAACATGGTCGTCACCCGACCCGATCGACGAGCAGCAAGAGCCAGACAATCGGGAGGTAGGCCAGCGTGGCCCGGAACACGAATCGTGCGCGGTCGGTGGTTCGCTCACGGGCGAACCACACCCCAAGAGCAAGCAGGGCCACGCTCATCACGGCCGCGCCGACGGCGTAGGTCGTGCCGGCTATGCCGTACCACGTCGGGGCGACGCTGACGGGGATGAGCAACGTGGCATAGGCCAGCAGGTGGGTGGCGGTCCGTCGCCCGCTCCGGTCGGCGAGGGAAAGCAATGGCAGGTTGGCGCGGGCGAAGTCCTCCCGGAACAACCACGTCAGGGCCAGGAAGTGGGGAAGTTGCCACACGAAGACGAGCGCGAAGAGCGTCCACGCGCCGGGCGAGAGCGGCGCCACCGCGGCCCAACCGATGACCACCGGGAGCGCGCCAGGGACGGCGCCGACGAGTAGGGCCCAGTGTGTTACTCGTTTCAAGGGGGTGTACACGGCCACATAGCTCAGCAACGTCGCGAGCGCGACCAGGGCAGCGGCCAAGTTGGCACCTAGGGCCAGCTGCACCAATCCAGCCAGGGCGAGCGCCAGCGCCGCCCAGATGGCCTCGATTGGCCGTAGTCGGCCGCTCGGCAGCGGTCGGTCCTCGGTTCGCCGCATTCGCGCGTCGAGGTCGCGTTCCGACACTTGATTGAGCGCGGCTGCACCGCCGGCCACGAGCGCGGCTCCCACGGTGGCGTGGAAGAACGACACGGGGTCGAGCGGGCCGCTGCGCCCGGCAAGATAGCCGACGCCAGCGGTGACGACGACGAGCGAGTTCAGGCGAGGTTTCGTCAGCGCGAAGAAATCGCCCAGCCGGCTTCGTGGTCTCGCGATCGCGGCCGCCTCAGTCGTCACACCGTCGCCTCTGGGGCACTGTTCGAACCGGCCAGTGTCGGTCGACCAGCGAGGTACGCGTCTCTGTGCCGTAGGTCGGGAAACCGGTGACGATTGACCCGTAGACCCAGGAGCAGCGACGTGCCGAGCACCAGCGCGCCTGTCGCCACATGCGCCGTGTTGATGACAGGCGCACGCCCGCTCAACACCGTCCAGCCGCCCAGGCCTATTTGCACGAGAACCAGGAGCGTCAGGAGCCCGGCCGGACGGAGGAACTCCGGTCTGTCTCGATGATGTTTCCCTAGGTGCGCCACGGTGACGAGGACCGCTGCCGCCGTTAGCCCTGCGCCAACCCGGTGGATGTAGTGCACCGCGATGGAGAACGTCCACTCCGGCGGCACGATCCCGCCGAACACCAGCGGAAAGTCTGGAATAGCGAGGCCGGCTCCGGTATGTCGCATGGTCGCACCAACCAGAATCTGCACGAAGACCAGGAGCGGCAGTGCCATCCCGAGCCTTTCCGTTGTCAGGCTGGACGCGTGTGGCGCCGTCGGTCCGGCGGCAGCGGTCCGCTGCCACCCAGGCGCCGTGAACAGGGCAAGCGATACCGTGAGGCAGAAGAACACCTGCGCCAGGCCGGCGTGGGACACGGAGACAGCAGTCGGCAGGAAATAGAGCACCGTGATGCCACCGAGCAGACCCTGAGCAATGACGGCAAGGAGCGCCACGACCCCGAGCCGGCGTACCCATCGTCGAGGGTCGACCCGCCAGAGCCATACCGCCATACCGATAGTGAGCATGCCGACGCTCGACGCGATCAATCGGTGGCCGTGCTCATAGAAGATGCCGCCCACCATGCTCGACAGTGGGAACGAGAACATGAAGTAGCCGTAACTGTTGGGCCAATCCGGAACGGAGAGCCCGGACCCGGTGCTGGTCACCATGCCCCCGGCCGCAATCAGGAGGAGGGTGGCGGCGCAAAGAAACCGGGCATACACGTGAAGCCAGGTCATGAGACAACCGCTGGGGATGAGGCCCCCTTGGTGAGAGCTGCCTTGGTGGCCGGGCCCGACGCCGGAGTGGCGTCGAGCCCGCACCTGTGTTTCCTGAGCGGCCGCGCTACTGCGCGAACGTGAACGAGACCTCGGCCGTCTGACCGGTCGCCACGGTTACGTTCTGTGTCTGCGTGCCCAACGCCTCGTGCCAGGCTTCGATGACGTAGTCACCCGGAGGCAGCGAGTCGAGGGAGAACGCGCCGTCGAGGCCCGTGACGGCGAAATACGGGTGGTCAACGACCCCGATGTAGGCGTTCATCCATCCGTGCACGTCGCACTTGAACGGCACCATGACCTCGGGCGTGGTGAACGTCCGCTCGAACTGCATGCCCTGAATCGGCTGACCCATGTTGAATTCTTCGTTCGTGGCCGGACTGGCGTGAATGTTGTGCAGCGTCGGGTCGCTGTTGGTGATGTTCAGCGTCTGTCCAACCCGGATCCCCATCACGTGCGGCACGTACTCGCATCCCAGCTGGTTCAGCTCGATGCTGCCACTCGAGGCCGGGAAGGTCCGGCCCTCGAGCCCGGACTTCACGTACACGAACACGTTGCCCAGGTGGCCGTCGCTGCCCACGAACGTGCTCGATGTCTTGTTCGTGGCAGTCATGGCGCAGACCGGGTCCGAATTCATCATCAGCTCTACACCCGCTGGCAGCTCGCCATCGAACATGACCATGCCCGATACGTTGCCGGCGGTGGAGGGGTCGAACGCGGGCGCCGCCGGCGCCGCGGCCGGCGCGTCGCCACCAGTCTCGCCACCGCCGCACGCCACCGATGTCGCGAGCACGAGCAGGGAAAGGACCGTCCACAGATTTCGCTGTTGCATTGAGATTCTCCTACGCACTTCTTCGAAATGACGAGTTGTTGGTTATCGAGCGAGCCGGTCGCGCCGAAAGTCCGCCAGACCCTGAGGGTGTGGGTTTCTACGGAAAAATCCGCTGGTTCAGCCTTATTTAATTATCACAGGGGCACCACCGTGTAAACCGGCAGGACCCGCCGGTCACGAGGCGCTCCGCAGCTTGCGAGTGATCCGGTCCTCGATCCAGTGCGGGTCCCACCATTCAATGGGGCTGATCGGCCAGCCCTGGAGCAAGATCGCGAAGTGGAGATGGTCTCCGCCGGCCAGCCCCGTCTGTCCGCTCAGTCCGAGCTGATCGGCATTGGTAACCGCATCGCCGACGTTGACGGTGATCGAGGACAGATGCGCGTACAACGATTGGAGTCCCATTCCGTGGTCAACGATCACGCAGTTGCCGTAGATACCCAGGTAGTCGGCCCACACGACACGCCCGGTATTCGACGCCAGGACCGGAGCGTTGGCGGTCGACGCCAGGTCAAATCCGAGATGAATCTGCTGGTCCACCTCTTCGCCCTCATGGACGTAGGTCCGGTGGTCGGCGAATCCTGACTCGACCTGTGAGTTGCCCAGTTGTCTGAATGGGCCCTCCCATAGGGGCGCTGATGCCGTTTCAGCCGCGAGGGACCTGATCCGCTCGTCGTTGATGCGCCTGAGGCCGCCGTTGATCGCCAGGTATTGTTCGAGCAAGCCGGCGCCAGGCGGGAGCGTCGAGGTGGCGAACGCCTCCGAACGCGACATGATTTCGGGCACGACCTGTTGCAGGAATCCGTCGCTGACAGGGATGCGAGAGCGTCGAAATTGCGCGGGGAACACGCGATGGTCGAAGTCGGTCGCGGCTTCGTTCCCAGCGAGGTCGCGCGCGACCAGCTGCATCGGTACGGTCAGGTCCTGGTCGTGCTGCAGGGCAAACAGCGCCACCCGCATCGCATCGTCTGCACCCTCCACCCCGGCGGTGGTCGCCGGGTAGCCAGGGAAGAACCGATCACCGACCTGGACGCCCGATTCGGAGTCCGGGGGCGTGACCCGGTAGACGATGAGCTCAGCCCCGCCGTGATTCACATAGTGGAATGATGAGACGACGCTCAGCCGCGGGGGGGCGAACCGAGCTTCGACCTCGACCTGGGCCACCGCTTCCCGCTCGCGGAGTCCATACAGCACCGACCGCGTAGCCCGTACCACGATCGTGGCTGGCCCGGGCACGAGATCTGGAAACGCGTCGCGCGTGATCTCGCGAGCAATACCAACCCGAGTCTCAGACTCCTGGGTCAGTTCGCCAGCGCCGGGCGCCGTGAGGGAGAACAGCGGCCAGCTGGACCCGGCCTGTTCGATCACCGCGTCCAGCTGGGTCAGTTCACCGTCCGTCGGGTCGACGGACGCTGCGAACCGCGCGTTTCGGCCGAACAGGCCGGTCGGCTGATGAATTTCGATGACAGGACCAGGGGCGCGGCCTGCCCCGATAAACATGCCCGCGCCAAGACCAATCACGGCGAGGACGACGACGGCGGAGGCGAGTCGAATCACCCGTCCATTCTCCAAGACTGTGCGGTTTGACCGGTCCGATAGGCGGCTGGTAATATATGCGCCTGCTGTCCCGGGCCTCCGGGGAACGAGATCAGTGGCGGTATCGTCTAGGGGT
>SXOW01000400.1 GCA_005778315.1 Acidobacteriota bacterium | reverse complement strand
GGCCCTCTCGGGTGGCTGGATGGCGATCCTCGCCGGCGTGGCCGCGGTCGCGGCGAGTTTCGCCATGATTCCGCTCTTGGCGCGTCTTGGACGAGGGGGTCAGCATGATTCTTGAGACCCTGGAACGCGTCCTGTCCGGGAACGGACTCATCACCGCGTTCATGTTCGTCGGTGCCTTGGTCTGGCTGTCGTATCTCATCTCCGACAAGCTGACCCGCGGCCGCGTGCACGGCTCGGCGATCGCGATTGCGCTGGGTCTCGCGCTGGCGTGGTGGGGTGGGCTGACGACCGGCGGCAGCCGCGGACTCTCGGATATTCCGTTGCTGGCCGGGGTCGGTGTGATGGGCGGTTCGATGTTCCGCGACTTCGCCATCGTGGCGACAGCGTTCGGAGCCGATGTCCGCGCGCTGAAAGGCGCGGGCGCGGTTGGCGCACTCTCGATTGTGATCGGGGTGGTGTTGTCGTTCGTGATCGGTGCCGTCGTTGCCCTCTCGTTCGGCTACACGGATCCGGTTGCCGTGACGACCATCGGCGCCGGGGCGGCGACCTACATCGTGGGTCCGGTGACCGGCACCGCACTGGGCGCCAGCAGCGAGGTCATTGCCCTGAGTGTGGCGGCGGGCCTCACAAAGGCCGTCCTGGTCATGGTGGGCACACCGCTCGTGGCCTCTCGCATCGGGCTGAACAATCCGCACTCGGCGCTCGTTTACGGCGGCCTGATGGGCACGACGAGTGGTGTCGCCGGTGGGCTCGCGGCGACAGACCCGAAGCTGGTGCCCTACGGGGCGATGACCGCCACGTTCTACACGGGGGCCGGTTGCCTGCTAGCGCCGTCCATCCTCTACTTCGTCGTTCAGCTCGTCCTCTGAGGTCTGACGCCGGAAGTCGAGGCTGGCGGCGGTCTGGGCCCCCAACGCTGGCCCGGATCGGACGACGCGCCCGCGTTCCAGCTCGACCACCCAATCGGCCATGACGGCGACCTCTGCTGCGTCGTGCGACACATACACGATGGGGGTCGCCAACTCGTGCTTGATACGTTCGAGATAGGGCAGCACCCGCGCGCGCAACCCGCCATCGAGGGCGGTGAGGGGCTCGTCGAGCAACAGCAACAGCGGAGACGCCATGAGCGCCCGCCCGATGGCCACTCTCTGGCGTTCACCGCCTGAGAGATCGCCGACGCCGCGCTCCAGCAACGGGCGCAGCTCCAGCAGCGACAGAATCTGCTCCCAGGGCCCCCCGGCCTCCTGGTCCCTGGACGCTCGGGCGCCATACCGCATGTTCTGCCTGACGCTCATGTGCGGGAAGAGCGCCAAGTCCTGCGGCACGTAGCCGAGGTTCCGCTCATGCGCCGGCACATCGACACCGCCGGCCCCGTCATACAGGGTGCGACTCCCGATGCGAATCACCCCACGGTCGGGGGACCGGAGCCCTGCGATGGATTCAAGCACGCTCGTCTTTCCGCAGCCAGACGGACCAAACAATGCGACGACCTGTGCATCGATCCGCTCCTCCACCGTCAGGGTAAAGGCGCCCTGGCGCAACACGAAGTCGAGCGTGATCGGTACTGGCACGGGGCTAGACACTCGCGGCGAGGCGATTGGACAGAAACAAGGCCCCGAACGCGATGCTCGCCGACAGCGCCACCATCGTGGCGGCGGCGACCTCCTGGCCCGTCTCGGTGTAGCTGTAGATGGCGACGGCGATCGTCCGCGTGCTCGGCAAGGCTCCAGCCACCATGATCGTCGCGCCAAACTCGCCCAGCGCCCGTGAGAACCCGAGCAGCGCGCCGGCCAACACGCTGCGCTTCGCGAGGGGTAGGCTGATGGTCAGAAACACGCGAGTGGGACTGGCCCCCAACGTGGCGGCAATCTCTTCGTAGCGCCGGTCAACATGCTCGAAGCCGGCCCTCGCCGCGCGGACCAGCAACGGCAATCCCATGACCGCCATGGCGATGACGATGGCGCGCCAGGTAAACATCACCTCGAGCCCCAACCGGGCCAGGAGCCCGCCGACGGGGCTGCGCCGACCGAACACCCAGATCAGCAGCAACCCGGTGGCGACCGGCGGCATGACCAGCGGCAACGACACCAGCGTTTCAAGCAGTGCTCGGCCGGGAAACGTCCGTCGGGCCAGCACCCAAGCCAGACCGATGCCGGGCGGCAGCATGACCAGCGTGGCGAGCGCCGCCATGGACACGGTTCGCCAGGCGACCTCCACAACCGCGCCGTCCAGCACACTCACCGGCGCCCCTTCAACACCGTGAAGCCAGCTGCTTCGAACGAGGATCTGGCTAGGGGTCCGGCCAGGTAGGCCAAGAGGAGTTCACCGGCCTCGGGGTTGGCGGAGTCGGCCATGACGGCGGCCGGATAGACGATGCGAGGTCCCTCGCTGACCGGAACGGCCAAGACCTGGGTGACACGCGCGGATGAGAGCGCATCGGACCGGAACACGATACCGGCGTCCACGTCACCGGTCTCGACCATCGCCAACGCGGCCCGCACGCTCCGGGTCGGCACGAGCCGGTCCTGCAACCGATCCCACCATCCAACCGATTCCAGATACGCGCGGGCGTAGACCCCGGCAGGCACCGCGACCGGGTCCCCGACCGCAATCCGTGCGAACGACGCCAACACCTCGGGTGACTCGGCCGGGGGCACGACCGGTTCGAGCGGTGTGACGACACCGAGCTGATTCGACAGCAGATCCGTGCGGGTCGCGGGGCGCAACAGCCCCTCGACCGCGACCCGGTCCATCTGCGCCAGGTCGGCGCTGATGAACACATCCACCGGCGCCCCCGCCAGCACCTGTGCAGCCAAAGTACTCGACGACGCGAGGTTCAACTCGACCGCAATGCCGGTGTCTCGCTCAAACGACTCGACCAACGGTTCGAGGGCGGTTGTCAGGCTTGACGCGGCCGACACGATGAGTACCGGCGTGTGGGCCACGACGCCTCCACAGGCCGAAACAGACAGCGCGGCCAGGAGGCCCGCGAGCACGGACCATCGCATATGTAACCAATTTAGTATGATTACATCTTGTTTCGCAAACGTTTCTAGTCGAATAATCGACACATCGAGGATCGCACGATGGCCGTATTCACCGTCCGGCAGGCAGCGGCACAACTCGGCGTTGGGTATTCGACTCTCAAGCAGTGGATCCATCGAGGCCGGGTGCGAACCACGCTGACCACCGGCGGACACCACCGTATCGACGAGGCGGAAGTCGACCGTCTTCGCGTCAAAGAACACCGCGCACCGGGCCGTCCCACCGGCAGGCCCGACAAGCCCGGTGGGGTCTTGATGCTCGTCAGTGGGCGTAATCGGCTTCGGGGGGTGGTCGAGGAAGTGCGGCGGGAAGGGCTGGTCGCTCAGGTGCGACTGCGGATCGGCGACCAGCTGCTCACCGCGGTCATCACGCGGGACGCGTTTGACGAACTCAAGCTCAAACGAGGGGACGACGCCACCGCGCTGATCAAATCCACGGAGGTCATGATCGCGAGAGAGCTCTAACGGCGGTGAAACCTCGGTTGGTGGCCTGTGGGCTTGGTGGCCGGAACGGCTACTCGCGGACGAAGGTCGGGGGCAACACCGACTGAAGCTGAAGCCCCCAGTGGTCGTTCTGTTTTGTCACGACATACAAGCCAGGCGTGGTGGTGATGGGATCACCATCGATGGCGTAGCGGGTCAACACGACCCGGAAGTGCACCTTGTCAGCGGACACCTGAACCGCTTCGGCCAGGTCGAGCGTCGAGCGATCCCATCCAGACTGTCGCAACATCTGAAAATCGGTCACGATCTCTTCCGCGGTCTCGCGGAGGACGACCTGCCCGTTGCTCCCGAGGCTCACCCGCGGGAAGTTACTGACCGCCGCCACGGCCTCGTTGTCCTCGGCGTTCCAGGCCCGAATATATTCCTCAAGTGCGGCGCGCGCCTCGGCTTCGTGCTGTCTCTCGTCGTCCTGGGCTGACGGGGTGGCGCCCATCGAGGCGCCAAGAACCACCATCAGACCGGCGGTCACCGCCAGCCGGCCCACGCTCGATGTCGTTTTCTCTTGTCGCATCCACTTCCGTCTCTGCATGGGTACGCTCCCTGAGTGTCAACGGTTGCTCGGCACACCGGTAGTGTAGACCGAACTGGTACTGGTGTGACGGCCGCACGCTCGCTACAATCGCCCGTGTCGGTCCTGCGACCCCAGTTCTGAACACCTCAGCCGAATATCATCCACCGTGCGTCTCTGGGTCCGGTCTGTCGCCTCGCAAGCACGCCGCTGCGGCTGGTCTCGCCTCTGCACTGGTGCGATCGCATGTGTCGTACTCCTGATGGGGGCGAGTCTGGCGGTGGCGCAGGCCGACTCGGGCGTCATCGAGGGCCGGGTCACCGATGTCCAAGACACCCCGCTGGTCGGGGTGACGGTGACCGTAGAATCGCCGGCGCTGGACCGACCGCTCGTCCTCGTGACTGACGCGGCCGGCGCCTACCGGACACCTGGCCTCGCCCCGGGCGACTACACGGTTGACGTCTCCCTGCAGGGATTCCAGGCGGCCCGCAGGGCCGCCTCACTGCAGGAGGGCGTTACCGCGTCACTCGACATCCAACTCACGCTCGCGGCCAGAACCGAGCAGGTCACGGTCGTCGGCGTCACACCGTTGCTCGGAGCCACCATCGCACGCGAGCGCCTCCCGGCCACCGTCTCGTTGGTGAGGTCGGCGGACCTGCGGGCGCAGGGCGCTCCGTCGGTCGCCGACGCACTCAACGAGCGGCTCGGGGCCATTTCGATGGAGGACACCACCGCGAATCTTTTTCAGCCGACCGTGCGGTT
>SXOW01000399.1 GCA_005778315.1 Acidobacteriota bacterium | reverse complement strand
CTGGAGGACGGAGACGGCGGGATAGCCGCCGTGGTGGTGGGTCTGCCGAGTCATCTTGACGGGCGGCCACATGCGGGGGCGGTCTGGGTCCGGGAGGTGGCCGACGCGGTCAGGCACCGCACGGGGTTGCCGGTCGCGCTCTACGACGAGCGGTTGACGAGCGTGGAAGCTGAGCAGCGGTTGGCGGTGGGCGAGCGCAACTGGCGCAAACGCAAGGCCCGGCTGGACGCCGCCGCCGCGGCGGTCTTCTTGCAGGACTACCTCGATACCCGTCCCCGCGAGACCGCGGACATCGAGCTGGCCTGAGAGGCGGCGATGACGAAGCCACGGCTCGCGTTCGTCACACTGGTGCTGCTCGTGGGCGGCATTGGTGTGTACGGTGCGACGCGTCTCTACGGGGGTGCGGCTGAGCCCTACCGCGGGTACCGCGACGCTGAGCTGTTTGTGGACATCGTGTCCGGCACGTCAGCCGCCGGTATCGGCCGGCAACTTGTCGAGGCTGGCGTGGTCGCGGACCAGCGCACCTTCCGCATCGCGCTCTGGCGCAGCGGGCGCGACCGTCGGCTGCAGGCGGGCGAATACCGATTTGCGGAGCCGGTGTCGGCCCTGGATGTCATTGAGGTCCTGGCGCGCGGCCAGGTGCATCTCCGAAACGTGACATTCGCCGAAGGGCTGACCAGGTGGGAGATGGCCGACGTCTTCGACCGATCTGAGTTTGGAGACGCGGAGGCGTTTCTCGAGGCGAGCCAGCGCGTGGATCTCATCGCCGACCTCGACGCTGATGCGACCGACCTCGAGGGGTACCTCTTCCCCGAGACCTATGCGCTGCCGCGAGGGGCCAATGCAGACGACCTTGTCGAGGCGATGGTGACGCAGTTCCGCCGGGCGTTCGACGACACCCTCCTGGCCTTGGCGGCGGAGCGGGACATGACGGTGCGCGAGGTGGTGACGCTGGCCTCGCTGATTCAGCGCGAGACTGGCAAGGACGACGAGCGGCCCGTCGTATCCGCCGTCTACCACAACCGGCTCGATCGTCGGATTCCGCTGCAGTGCGACCCGACCGTGATCTACGCGCTCCAACTCGCCGGTCTCTATGATGGCAACCTCACGCGCGCCAACCTGAGATACGACTCGCCCTACACCACCTACGTCTATCCCGGCCTCCCGCCCGGTCCCATCGCCGCGCCCGGCGCGGCCGATCTACACGCCGCGCTGTCGCCGGCTAACGTGAGCTACGTCTATTTCGTCAGTCGCAACGACGGGTCGCACGCTTTCGCAGATACCCTCCGCGAACACAATCACAACGTGCGCGAATACCAGGTCGAATACTTCCGCCGCCGCGCCGCCGACCAATAACCCGCCCGCTGGCGCACAGCTTCAGCCGTGCGATCGCCGGCCTGACGGCGTGCGCCACACGAGGAGCTTGCTTTGGGGGGTGCCGCTGGGTTGGGTTGGGGCCGGGCTCAGGGGGTGGGGCGGTCGAGCTTGAGAATGAGGGCCATCAGGATGTTGTAGGCCAAGGTCATACCCTCCGGGTCGAGTCGGTCAGCGGTGTCGGCTTGGGTGTGGATGGTGCGCAGGATCGGGGGCACGAAGCGCTCGGCCAAGCCGGAGTTGGGACCGCCGTTGAGCATCAGCCAGAGTTGGTGGGCCTCTACGCTCGTCAGAATGCCCAGTGACACATTCGGAATACCCGCGGCTTGGAAGCTTCGATCGTCGCTTTGTGGGAATTGATCGAATTCCAGACACGGGTGGCCGCCGTCAGCGCAGGCTTGAGCGACTGCGCGGTACACCGCGCCGTTGCCAGGACCGGCGGCTGGGCCATAGATGACGGTATCGCCGTACCCCGCGATGTCCAGGTTGATCATCGCCGCGACACGGTCGGCGTCGAGCGTCGTGACCATGTATTCAGATCCCAAGAGGTTGAGTTCTTCCAGGTCGAAGAACACGACCCGGACTCGATGCCTGACGGCGAACCGAGGCAATGTGGCGGCGATCCGCACCAGCACCGCGACCGCCGCTGCGTTGTCGACCATCGCGTGGCTGAATGAGCCGTCGCCTAGTTGCGCCGCATCTGCGTGCGCGCCCACCACGATCTCCTCGTCCCCGGTGCCGATCACGACAGACACGTTCCGTCCCTGCGCCGGACCTGATTCGGCGGCGCGTCGGTTGGGAAACGTCTGCACCTCGTAGCTGAGGCCGCGTGCTTCAAGGAGTCCAATCAAGGCGTCGAAGCGCGCCTCCGCGGACGCCTGGTCGAGCCGCGTGGCATCGTCCACCAACCCCGGCAGGGGTCCGGTTTCGGCCGTGAAGACTGTCTCCTGAGCCCGTGCGGACAGGGGCGCCCACCCGAGGCCGATCGCACCGACGAGAAGAATGGAAAGTCGCATCCGTCATAGGACTCGGTCAAAGAGAATGCCCCCGAATGCCAAGTACGCGGCGCCCAGGGTCAGCACCAGATTGAATGCCTGGCCGACGAGATAGAGCTGAACGGGACGGCCGCCTTGCACCTGCCCCATGAGCTCTTTCATGTTCGACTCCAGCCCGATGCTGACGAAGGCCAGGCAGAAGAACCACCCACGCAAGTCCGACGTCAGGTCGAGAATGCCGGCGACCGCTTCTTCGCCCATCATCGGCGTAAGAATCAATGAGAAGGCGATGGACGCGCCGATGAAGCCGAGGATGAACTTCGGAAACCGGGTCCAGATCTGCAGGGCCGGAGACTCGGTGCGGCTCTGGGTCTTCTCTACGTTGGTCACCCAGTAGACCGCGACGAGAAAGGCGACCGGGCCGATCAGGATGTTCTGGATCATCCTGACCACGGCCGCGACCTGCCCCGCCTCTTCACCGAGCATGGCCGCAGCCGCGCCGACTGCACCGGTCGCGTCGACCGTCCCGCCGATCCACGCCGCGCCGACAATCGGATCCATCCCAACCGCCCGGATCAGGATCGGCATCAGGACCATCATGATGACGGAGAAGATCAGAGACATGCCGACCGCCAGGGTCAGTTCGTCCTTCTTGGCTCTCGCGGCGGCCGCGACGGCGATGGCCGCCGACACCCCACACACCGACGTGGCGGCTGCGATGATGATGACGAGCGAGGGGCTGGCCATCTTCAACACACGGATGCCGAAGCGACACATGAAGAAGATGACGATCGGGGTGACCAGCCAGGCCACAAAGAGTCCGGGCAGGCCCAGATCCAGAATGCGGTTGGAGAGAAGCTCGGCTCCGAGCAGCACCACGCCCGTCTTGAGATAGAGCTCGCTCCGAATCCCCGGTTTGAGCCAGCCTGGCGTGCCGACCGTGTTCGAAATCAGCAACCCCAGCAGCAGCGCCCAGAAGGCGTAGCCGACGCCAGCGGCGTTGATGAGGGTCTGATTCTCGATGAAATAGGCCAGTACCGACAGCAGGAATATGGGGATGAAACCGGTCTGGTGGAGCATGAACGACCCACCCATGACATGTGCCGCGATCGACGTCACCAGCGCGAAGCCGATTCCCAGCACCGCGATCGGGAGGAGGCGTCCCGCGAATGCGGCGGTCGGGTCTGCCGTCCAGCGTCCCACCCCGGTCACACCCGTGATGGCTCCGGCCGCGGTGAGCGCAATCAGGAGACCGCCGAGCCAGATGGCCCACCAGTCTTCAGATGTGAGGAGCGCGGAACGCGGCGCCGATGCGTCGGAAGGGCTCGTCATATCGCCATCGTCACGGTGCGGGCGTGGTCGAGCAGCGCCGGCGCCCGCGATCTCTCGGCCCCGCAGGCCTGGGTCCGGTCCCTGTCGTGGACGCAAGTAATGCTGAGCGCGGGGATTATAATGCCTTCCACTACCGACTCCCGACCTATTCGGCTACTCAGAGGCCCCATCCATGCCGCGCCGCACCCGGTTCGTTGTCGCGGTCGTTGGTCTGACATTTTGGACGTCGAGTCACGGCGTGCAGGTGTCGGCTCAGCCGGAGACATTGCGCACGCCAGGCCTGCTGGCTCAGGTCGAGATCGTGACTGACCGCTGGGGCATCAACCACATATACGCGGACAACGAGGCGGATCTGTTCTTCGCGCAGGGCTATGCCGCTGCGCGGGACCGGTTATTCCAGTTGGAAGTGTGGCGCCGGCAAGCCACAGGCACCGTGGCGGAGATGCTCGGTCCACGCGAGCTCGAACGCGACATCGGAGCTCGATTGCATCGATTTCGGGGAGACCTCGCCACGGAGCTGAAGCACTATCACGACCGAGGCGACGTGATCATTCCCGCCTTCGTTCGCGGCATCAACGCCTACATCGACGAGACTGCCGCTGATCCGTCCCTGTTACCGCTGGAGTTCCGGTTGCTCGAGATCGCGCCGCAGCACTGGACCCCCGAGGTCGTCATCTCGCGACACCAGGGGCTGGTCGGCAATGTGACCTCTGAGATCGACACTGCCCGAGCGGTGGCAAAGCTGGGTGCAGACGCCGTCAAGGAGCTCAACTACTACTACGGCGACCCTGATCTGGCCATCGACCCCGCGGTCGACGTGTCGCTGCTCGACGACGAGATTCTCGACTTCTATCTCGCGCATCGCCGCAGTCTCGTGTTTCAGCCGGAGGACGTTGCCTCTGGCTATCGTGGCGACGCCGACACGTTTGCACGCTTGGCCGCGGCCATGCCGAGCGAGATCGATCTGGAACAGCGGGACTACGACGCCATCGGGAGCAACAATTGGGTCGTTGCCGGCAGTCGGACCATCACCGGGTTCCCCATGATGGCCAACGATCCGCACCGGTCCCAGGGCGCTCCGTCGCTCCGGTATTGGGTGCATCTGGTGGCTCCCGGTTGGAACGTGATTGGCGGGGGCGAGCCGGTGTTGCCGGGGGTGTCCATCGGGCACAATGAGTTCGGTGCCTGGGGGTTGACGGTGTTCGGCCAGGACACCGAAGACCTGTATGTGTATGACACCAATCCGGCCAACCCCGACGAATACCGCTACCTGGACCGCTGGGAGCCGATGTCTGTGGTCGCCGACACGGTGCCGGTGAAGGGACAGGCGGATGCGGCGGTCACGCTGAAGTACACGCGCCACGGACCGGTGCTCTACGAGGACACCGCCAATCACAAAGCCTACGCACTCCGCGCGGCGTGGCTGGACTATGGGTCGGCCCCGTATCTGGCCAGCCTGCGGATCGATCAGGCGACCACCTGGGAAGAGTTCCGCGACGCCTGCGTCTACAGCCGCATTCCCTCCGAGAACATGATTTGGGCCGACCGCGAGAAGAACATCGGCTATCAGGCCGCTGGCGTCTCGCCCATCCGTCGCACCCATAGTGGCCTGGTGCCGGTGCCCGGCGACGGGCGCTACGAGTGGGAGGGGTATCTTCTGATCAAGGCGCTGCCGAACCTGGTCAATCCGGACGAGGGCTTCTACGGGACGGCGAACAACTACACGGTACCGGACGACTACCCCTACTGGGAGGCGCTGCACTACACGTGGGGCGACCAGATGCGGGCGGCGCGGGTCAACGAGTTGCTGGCGGCGGGCCGGCATTTGACCGTTGCGGACATGACGCGGTTCCAGCACGACGAGTTGACGGTGGCCGGCCGTAACATCGTCCCGCTGTTGCGCGAGGTGACGATAGATGATCCGGCGGTGGCGGCGCTGCGTGACCGGTTGTTGGACTGGGACTTCGTGTTGGACAAGGACTCTGTCGAGGCGGCGATCTACGCCACCTTCGAGGGTCGCCTCCGCGATAACGTGCACGCCGTCGTGGTGCCGGCCTCGGTGCACGAGTGGATCGGGAGCGTGAACAACAAGCGGCTCATCGACTGGCTGATGGCCCCTGATGGACGGTTCGGCGCCGATCCCGTGGCGGGCCGGGACGCGGTGCTGCGGGACAGCTTGGCGGAAACCTTCACGAGTCTCACCCAGCGCCTGGGTCCGAACAGGGCGAATTGGCAGTATGGGCAGGAGGACTACAAACACGCGCTGATCCGCCACCCGATGACGGCGGCGGTCAGTCCAGATGTGCGTCGCCGGATCGATGTCGGACCGCTGCCGCGTGGTGGCTACAGCGGTACCGTCCACAACACCGGCGACAGCGACAACCAGACGTCGGGCGCGTCGTTCATGATCGTGGCCGATACCTCGGATTGGGATAATTCCGTGGGGCTCAATGCGCCGGGGCAATCCGGCAACCCGGATAGTCCGCACTATCGCGACCTGTTCGAATTGTGGGCGCGCGGGAAGTATTTTCCCGTGTTCTACAGCCGCTCGAAGATTGATTCGGTGACGGAGCGGACCACGGTGCTCACTCCGCAAGAGGGGCTGACCGAGGGCGCTGGTGGTCAGCCATAGTGGGGCTTGTGGTGGTGCCGGCGACTTGGCGGGGACAGCCGTGTCGTTCAGGATTCGTGCCCCACACGGCGCGTAGCAGTGAAGCGGCGGCGTCCAACGGGGCGGCGCGCTTCGTCCGTTGTTGATCAGGTCGACCACGTGGCGCAGGCCTTCGGGCCTGCAAGGAGGACAACCCGATGAATGTGACCAAAGTGGGCATGGTGGCGCTGGTGACAGCGTCGATTGCGGCAGGGACCGGACGCGCGTCGGCCCAGCTCAACGATACCGAGACCTGGGCGTCGCACCTGTCGAATACCTATCAGGTGGTGCCGAACGTGACGTACCACACGGCCAACAACCGCGAGAACAAGGTGGACCTGTATCTCCCCAGCGGTGTTGAGGGGCCGGTACCGGTGCTGATGTATATCCACGGCGGCGGCTGGCGCGCTGGCTCGAAAGAAAGCAGCGTGTTGCGCCTGTTGCCCTGGCTGGAGAAGGGTTGGGCCGTGGTCAACGTGCAGTATCGGCTCGCCGCGGTGTCGCTGGCGCCGGCGGCTGTGGAGGATTGTCTCTGCGCACTGCGGTGGGTGATCCGCAACGCCGAGCAATACAACATTGACACTGACCGCATCGTGGTCACGGGGAATTCGGCCGGGGCCCACCTGGCGCTGACGACCGGCATGATTCCCGCCAGCGCCGGTCTCGACCGCGAATGCCCAGGCCCGGAGGAGCTCTCGGTGGCCGCCATCATCAACTGGTATGGCATTACCAACGTCGGCGACCTGCTCGACGGCGAGAACATGAAAACCTACGCGGTGACATGGATGGGCAGCGTGCCGAATCGACTCGAGATCGCCGCGCGGGTCTCACCGATGACATACGTCCGTACCGGGCTGCCGCCAATCCTGACCATCCACGGCGATGCGGATCCGACCGTGCCGTATCAGCACGGGGTGCGGTTGCACGAAGAGTTGGCGAAGTTTGACGTGCAGAACGAGCTGCACACGGTACCCGGTGGTGGGCATGGCGGGTTCAACCGGGAGGAGACCATCGCCATTTTCGAGACGATCGACCGTTTCTTGACGAAACACGGCCTGGCCGATCCACCGCGACGCCGCACGTCCGGCGAGTAGGCGGTTGCGATGAGACTCGACACAGGCAGATGCTCCCGTCCACGACTCGGGCTCGTGGCAGCGGCGCTAACCGGACTGGTCTTGGGACCTCGGTCGGTATCGGCCCAGGACCTGGCAGGCGCGGTCGAGGCGTTCTGGGCCGCCGACTCCGGCAAAGACAGCGATGCCGCGGCTGCCGCCATTCTGGCGCTGAATCCGGACATCGAGCCGCTGTGGCGGCTGGTGCGGTCAGGCCCTGCCTACGATGTCGACGCGCCGCGCGGACGACACCTACTGAGTCGACAGAACGCCGACGGCGTCGAATTCCGGTACGAGGTGTTCGTACCCGAGCACTACGATGCGACCCGTCGTTATCCGGTGCATGTGTATCTGCACGGGGGGGTGGCCCGTCCGCACCGGGAGGAGGCTCCCTTCTGGCGCAACACGGCGCGGCACGTCCGAGACGACGCCATCGTGGTGTTCCCGGAGGCCTGGGACGAGGCGATGTGGTGGCAGGCGAGCCAGGTCGAGAACCTGACCGGTATCGTCAACGACCTCAAACGCCGGTACAACGTGAATGAGAACGCCGTGCATCTCATGGGGGTGTCCGACGGGGCGACCGGGGCGTTCTACCACGCCTTCAAGGCGCCGACCCCATGGGCCTCGTTCGTGTCGTTCAACGGGCATCCGGTGGTGCTAGCCAACCCCTCGACGTTGGCCGACGGGCAGATGTATGTCACGAACCTGCGGAACAAGGCGATCTTTGCCATCAACGGGGGCAAGGATCGCCTGTATCCGGTGGCCTCGGTCGTCCCGTACTTCCAGCTGTTTGTCGATGCCGGCGTGTTTCTCCAGTTCACGCCCAAGCCGGAGGGGGAACACAACATGGACTGGTGGGACGAGGAGCGTCCCAATGTCGACGCCTTCGTGGTGGGCCAGAACCGACGCCCGTTGCCAGACCGACTCGTGTGGGAGACCGAATCCGGGGAGCGGTTCAACCGCGCCCACTGGGTGGTCATCACAGAACTGGGCCAGGTGTCCGGCGAGACGGCGTTCGACGACTTCAACGACATCGTGACGCCAGCGCCCAGCGCGCCGCTCGGGTTCAACATGATCGGTGAGCGTGACGATGGCGGGGGCGTCCAACTGGTGGACATCCTGGCCGGATCCATGGCCGAGGCCGCGGGGGTGCAGGCCGGGGACGTGCTGGTCGAGATGAACGGTGTGCCGGTCCGCAACGTTGACACCCTGCGGACCGCGGTGCAGACCCCACAGGACGAACCGGGGTTGCCGGTGACCGTGCAGCGCGGGGGCGTGCAGCTGTCGTTCAGGTTGATGCCGATGGTCCTGGGCGAGGCACCGCCGCCCCGGCAGGCGTTTCCACGGCCCGAGTCGTCCGGCCGGCTGCAACTCCTCCGGAACGACAACGACGTGGAGGTCGTCACCCGGGGTGTTCGCCGCTACACGCTGTTGTTGTCTCCCGAGCAGTTCGACTTCACGCGGCCCGTCCGGGTGACCACCAACGGCGTGGAGTCGTTCAGAGGGATGGTCGAGCCCGATCCGGAAAGCCTGCTGCGCTGGGCGGGTCATGACCGCGACCGCAGCATGTTGTTCGGGGCTGAACTGGACATCACGGTCGTGGGCCGATAGGCGTCTCGGCTCCTGTTCGACGAAGAAGAACGACGGGCCGGCGAACATCGCCACTCGGAGGGGGGTGCGACCGCCGAACGCGCGCGCGACGATCGCTTCCGGGTGGGCGTGTTCGGACGGTTATGTGGTTGGCGGAAGTGGCGGCGGTACGGCGTCCGTGCGTTTGACGACGACAATCGTCAAATCGTCCATCATCTTCATGTCCCCTGCGTGGTGTTCGACGACGGTGAACAGCGTGCGGGCCAGGTCTGGCGCAGGAGAGCTGCCATAGGTGTGGATCGCCCGTTCGAGCCCGTCCTCGTCGAACGGCTCGCCCGCGCGGTTCTCAGCTTCGGTAATGCCGTCGCTGTAGGCGACCAGTAGATCGCCGGCTTCCAGGTGGGTTTCCGATTGCTCGTAGGTCGATTGGTCAAACATGCCCAAGGCGATGCCACCGGTTGACAGTTTCTCGATGCGGCCGTCTTGACGGCGGAGTAGTGGCGGCGTCTGGCCGGCGTTGACGTAGCTGAGCTGCCCGTCGCGCAAATCCACGATGGCAAAGAAGCACGTGATGAATCGAGCCCCCGGCGCCTGGTCGTAGACCAGCCGATTCAATCGAGCTGCGAGGACCGGTAGCGGGTGGTCGTCCGGAGCCAGAGTCCTGAGCATCGCGAGCAGCAGCG